>NZ_SZZX01000012.1:0-13537 GCF_009830015.1 Pantoea sp. Mhis
AAAAATAATTATAATATTATTATGTTAGAAGAAGGATGCCAAATTGAAGTACTTACACCAATGCAAGGAGGTTAAATAATGTTTTACAACTTTGAAGAACAATCTCTTCTTTTACTTGGTACAGCAGGATATCCCTCTCCAAAAATTTTACAAGAAGCTATTAATGCATCAGGTACTGAAATAATAACTGTTAGCTTAAGACGTGAAGGCCAAGAAGGTGAAGCATTTCGCAAATTACTTACAACACTTAATGTTCATATTTTACCAAATACTGCAGGATGCTATACAGTAAAAGAAGCCATAACAACTGCACACATGGCAAGAGAAATATTTAACACACCGTGGATAAAATTGGAAATAATAGGCCATGCTGATACTTTACAACCTAATCCTTTTGCTTTAGTAGAAGCTACAAAAATTTTAAATGAAGAAGGATTCCAAGTATTTCCTTATACTACTGAAGATTTAATTGTTGGAGAAAAGCTATTAGCTGCTGGTTGTAAATTACTAATGCCATGGGCTGCTCCAATTGGTTCTGGCCAAGGCTTAAGAAATATAGATGGATTACGTACAATGCGTTCTTGGTTTAATGATATACCATTGATTATTGATGCGGGAATTGGTACACCATCACAAGCAACACAAGCAATAGAAATGGGATTCAATGGAATTTTACTTAATACTGCAATAGCAAAAGCTGGTAATTCTGTTTTAATGGCAAGTGCTTTTAGCGAAGCAATTAAAGCAGGAAAAAAAGCATATAAAGCTGGACTAATGGAAAAAAGAGATATGGCAGTAAATTCCACACCTATCTTTGGCTTAGCTAATTTAATATGAGAATTATAACAATGGAACGTTATCAACGCCAAATAATTCTACCAGAAATAGGCCATGCTGGGCAGCAAATATTAAAACGTGCTAATATACTAGTTGTTGGAGCTGGAGGCTTAGGAGCGACGTTGCTTCCACAATTAGCAGGCTCTGGTATTGGTTACATACGCATATATGATAATGACAATGTTACAATACATAACTTACATCGACAAACTCTATTCACAATGCAAGACATTGGAAAACCCAAAGTAACATGTGTAAAAAAAAATATTAAAAAAATTAATCCCAACATAAAAATTGATGCTATAAAAAAATTATTGACTCCTAGTAGTTTAAAACTTGCACTAAAAAATATTGATTTAGCAATAGATATAGCTGACAATTTTGCTATCACATATCCACTTTCAGATATTTGTTATATAAAAAAGATCCCATTAATTAGCGCTTCAGTAATTGGGCGTCAAGGTTATGTAGGAGGTTTTTGTAATAGCGCTCCTAGCTATCATGCAGTTTTTCCATTAATTCCTAATTCCATAGGTAATAACTGTAATAACAGAGGTGTAATGGGTCCTGCAGTTTCAGTATTAGGTGCACTGCAAGCGCAAATGGCTCTTAGTGTATTATTAGGTTTATTACCATCACCGCTTGGGTGCATAATAAACTGTGATTTTATTAATTGGCAATTTCGTCAATTTCGCTTCGATAATGCACATGAACCAAATGAACCTAAAATATCTTTTGTTGACCTAAAATTAGTATCCAATAGAGATTATATAATAGAATTACGTAATCATGAAGAAATACAAAATAACATCATAAAAAATACAAAACGCATATTAATTAAGCAACTATATACTTATCCTTTACCTCCAAAACAACGTATAATACTAGTATGCTCTAGCGGTATACGAGCTGCTCAAGCAGCTAATATATTAATAAAAAGGGGCTTTAATAACTTGGCAATTATAGCTGCAAATTATATATAAATATATTATAATTATAAATATTTTAAATTTAATAATAAAATTTAAAATATACCAAAATACTATTTAATAATAAAATCGTTTTATTTCATGGATCAAATTTTATTAATAAATAAATTATCTTATCTAAATAATAATATTTAAATTTAAATTTTTTTATTTTGAATTAATATTCAACAATAACGTTTGTTTATTTAAAACCTATTTTAATAAATAGATAATTTATCTTTTATATAAAAAAATTTATTTTATGTATATAAATAAAATAAATAAATATTATTGTTAATAACAATAATTATATATAATAAAGACCAAAAAATTTTATTCATCACTAGATTATATAATATTTAATAAAAACTCATAAATATTAATAATAGTTATTTAATATTACATGTTAAATAACTATTATATATCTTGTTATTTTTACTTGCGATTAATATTATTTATTTTATAAACTATAAAAAGGAAGTTCAGTGATACATGACTAATATTCATTTTTATATTACATCCTGCATTATTATTATTACTATTTTATTATGGGCTAGTGCGATATTACCAGAATATATAACTACTTTAATTTTTTTTTCTCTTTCTATGTTATTTTCTATAGCACCAGCAACAAGCATATTTAAAGGATTTACATCTCAAGCGTTCTGGATTGTACTAAGTGGTTTTGTATTAGGTACAGCAATCCGCAAAGTTGGATTAGCTCAACGTTGGGCTAATTTACTGATTGTTCCTTTCAGTCAAAGCTGGTTATGCATGGTCACTGGCACAGTAATGTTAAGTTATATTTTAGCTTTTATTATGCCTTCAAATATGGGACGTATTGCTCTTTTAATGCCAGTAATTATGACACTAAGCGAGCGTGCTGGAATTAAATCTGGAAGTCGAGGGAGCATAGGTCTAGCATTAGCAGTAGGCTTTGGTACATTTCAACTCTCTTCTAGTATTTTACCGGCAAATGTACCTAATTTAATACTTAGTAGTGCTGTAGAAAATACTTGGCAACTCCATCTTAAATGGATGCAATGGTGGTTACTGCAGATGCCAATATTAGGTATAGCTAAAGGTATATTATTAATCATTTGCATTATTTGCTTGTTCCGTGCAGAACCGATTGCTATTTTTAATAAAGACACGTCATCATCAATTAGTTATAATGAATGGCGATTAATAATATTATTAATAATTATTTTATTATTTTGGTCAACTGATGGTTTACATGGTGTACCTGCCGCTTGGATTGGATTAGCAGCTGCTTGCATATGCTTACTTCCAAAAATTGGTTTTCTTTCTACTCATGATTTTATGCATAATGTAGATTTCTGCACATGTCTATATGTTGCTGGTATATTAGGTATAACTACATTACTTACTGATTCAGGACTAGGAATTACTGTTTCTAATGTATTAATTAAATTAGTACCAATAAAACCACATGAGCCGTTTTTTAATTTTATTTCATTAAATATATTAGTTTTTTTACTAGATTTAATGTTTACAGCTAATGCTGTACCAGCTATTATAACACCAATGGCTTCAAAATTAGCATATTCTTCGGATTTTTCCTTAATTACAATAATTATGCTGCAAGTTTTTATTTATGCTACTCCTTTGTTACCATACCAAGCTTCACCTATTATAGTTGCAATGAAATTAGGTAATGTGCCTGCTAAAGATGGATTACAGCTTTGTTTATTAATTTTTATATTAAGCATTTTAATTTTATTACCTATAAATTATTTATGGTTTCATATATTAGGATATATCTAAAATAAATAATTAATAATAATAATTATAATTATTTAATACTAAATAATACAATATATAAGATATTTAAGAAAATAATAATAATTTAAAATGAATATTTATGTAAAAAATTAAAAAGAAAACAAAAATCTATTTTATTAAAAATTTAATTAACATATTAATTATTATTAATTAATATAAATACTATTAGCTTAATTTTCATAGAAAAAATAAATTTTAATTAACGTAAATTAAAATATAATTCTACATATAATTATATTTATTATAAAAATTAAAAAACAATAAATTAAAAAATAAAATTATACATTTGTATAGTTATAAACCATGATAATAAATTTTATATTTACATAATAATATTTATATTTATAGATTATAATAAAAAGTTATTTAGTATATATAAAAAAATATATATTAAGTTATCGATTAAATATTTATTTATATAATAAATAAACAACATATATTATTCATTTTATTTATATAATTTTATAATATAAGATTGCATTTGTTCAACTGTTTTATCCCAAGAAGTAGCAGATACTATTGACTTCATTTTAATAGCAAGATTATTCAGATCTTTGATAGTTAATGTTAATATATTTTCACAAGCTTCAATAAAATTATCATATGAGTAAGCAATATTAATTATGTTGCTATAACTTAATTCTATATCTTTTATAGCAGTACTAACAATTGGTAATTGAGCAGCCATATATTCTAGAACTTTTGTTGGACTAACAAATTTAGTTGAATTATTAAGGACAAAAGGTATTAAACATATATCCCAACCAGCAAGAAAATGAGGTAAAGCTTCATAAGGTTGTATACCTAACCAATGTAAATTACTATATTGCGGTAAATCATTAGGATCAATTTTTACTATTGGACCTACCATTAAAATTTGCCATTCAGGATGAGAGATTGCTAATAATTTTATTAATTCAATATCTATACGCTCATCTATTACACCATAATAACCTAATCTTGGTTTAGGCAAATGTTCCTGTAATGGATGTGTATTATTACGGTCAAGAGCTTGTTCAAAATGCGCTGCATCAACGCTACTAGGAAAGCAATATACTCGAGGATGAAGATTCTTTTTACATTCATATAAACTATGACCACCGGTAAAAACTAAATCAGCAGAATTTAGCAACTCTGATTCACGTCGTTGTAATTCTGCTGAAGGTGCTAACTTAAATTCAGATAATTCATCCATACAATCATAAATAACTATACTTGATGAGAAACAATTAACCAATGGAAAAGCCATTGGTGTATAAAACCATGCAAGTATTTTTTGCTCATTACTGAATAAATTAGTAATAAGAGGATATAATACTTTTATTTGATCAACTTGAAAACCAGGTAATTCAATATCTGTATATGGCTGAAACACTGTTATATTAGGAGCAGGTTTATATTCTCTTAAATATGGAGATTTTCCTGTTTGAAAGAGTGGTTCTTCAATAAAAAAAATTCGATAATATTGTGCAAGTCGTAGCATTATATGCTGTGGTCTTTGAAATACAAAGTTCCAACGAAGATGACTAAAAACCACCAAAACTAAATCTTTCATTATTGAATCCTTTGTTTTCTTAGTTAAAGTTAGAAAACTTTGAAAGTTATCTAAAGAACGTTTTGATTGTTTCAACGTACTAGAATAAACTGTATTTAGTATACGCTCAAACTTTAAATTAATATCCCACAATCCACTATGAGGCCAATATTGTATATTTTCCCAAAGTGGATAATCTAAAATTGGATATAGGCATATTCCTCTAATATCGCAGCCGTTTAGTTGTGCTTGAGCTATTTGTGTAGTAATATGATTTAACCAAGCAGCTCTACCACTTCCTACATGGCTAGTTTCTGAAAGTAAAATAGGACGTCTGTAACGTTTAAACAAATTACTGAGCATTTCATGCAATGGTATTCGACGGCTATCTCCAAGATGCCATTCAAGTTTTTGTTTAGGCGAATTAATTATCCATTGATTATTATGATAATAATTTGCTCCTATTATATCTAAATAACGAGGATCTCCACCTAATTCAGGTTCATATAAACCAGCTAGCATATCCCAAGCTTGAAACTGAGATTCATTAATCGCTGCTGCGGTCTGTTGTTCAGATTCTGTAGTGTTTTTGCCTATTACTTGAATAATAGGATCACAATGTAAGAATCGTGCACGCGAATCAACAGATAAAATAGCTTTACACCCTGAAATAGTTGCACGAATAAGTTGACGTTTAACAGCGTTTGGATCATATTTCTTATTATTGCTTAATAATCCGGTTGATATCCCCCAAGACATAAATGAAATTTCATTGATAAGAGAATAAATAGGAGGTTGTTCATTATAATAATCTGAAAGAAATGTTGCTATACGTTGACAAAAAAAAGTGAACCTAGATACAAAAGTAGATGAAAAGATATTGATATCTTCAGGATAACCGTAATGACATAAAATCCAATTAATTTGAATTCCATATCGTTGTGCTGCTCGCATCTTATTTTTTAACGTTATAAACATCTTATCTATGTTTATTTCTGATAGTCTCCATCCAATACTTTCTCGTATCGTATAAATACCGAAAGGTAATAATAAAGCATAATCTTCATCAAATTGCTTATTATGCTTATTTAGCATATTCATTGAAAGTTTTTTACCTTGAGTATTAATATGGTCAGCTCCTTCATAACCAGCTTGCCAAAAACTGGAAAAAGGAAACATAAATCTCTCCTTAATTTAAAATTAGATATCATTTTATGATTTAAACAAATTAATTTTTTAGCTAAACTCTAAAAAATATAAATTATTATTATTAATATTATAACTGATTGACTAATTAAAATTAACTATTATTTTTCTTTGACATTTAATTGTTATTAAATGTCAAAAATTTTACATTAAATTTAACATATCCTATTAAATTTAATGTAAATATTAATTACTTTTTTATAAATCTATTTTAAATAGTTATTTTATATTAATAATATGCATGCATATATAATCATAATAGTAAAATAATATAAATTTCTAATTTCACATATTTAAAATATATCAATTATTTTAATAAGTTGTTTATAAAACTATTTGCATAATATTTTTGAAATTATTTTAAAAATTTTTATAGAAATAAACATTTATTTATTTCTATATTAGATATTTTAAATATAAATTCAATAAAATTTAAACTTAAAGTTTATTTGCATAAAATATAGCTATTGAGATTAATAATATTAGTTATCTCGTATATATATATTTCAATATATATATATATGTATATATTATTGCTAATATTAGCGTGATGAACACATGATGATCTCATGGTAAACTTTTAATGTTTTAATATACAAATAATAAAAATTAGTTATAATTTTTATTATTTGTATATTACTAAAATATCAAATACATAATGAATTTATGATAATATTTATCTATATTAAACATTACACAATAGAATTGTATTTTATTATAAAATACGTTGATACATTTTTATTTAATCTACAATTAATAAAATTAATTATATAAATAATTATAATAATCTTGTTTAAAATTTTATGTATTATGAATTTATTAAAAATAAAATACTTAAAATTTATTTTTACATAAGTATTATTTACTATTATTAATAGTAAATAAATTACTATTAATAATAGACTTAATTATATTTTTAATGAAGAAGATTATATCTTCTTCATCAAATGAGATCTAATAATTAGCTAAACTGAATTCAGTTACATTTATCATTATAATGTAATCTAACCAAGTTTAAACTTACGATAAATTTAACTCGAATTGCAATATTCATTTAATGAGTTAATCAACTCAATAAAATTTTTAAAATATTAATAATTTATCTATTTTCATATATTAATTGATTTATGTAATAAATTGGTACAAATTTATTACAATTATAAATATTGTTAATTTAATTATTAATATTTTTAATTAATAAATTCAATAAACATATATATTTATAAAATTATATTATAAAAAATAAACTTTTTGAAATATATTTTTTATTTAAAAGATTAAGATAAATAGTCTTCTATATGGAAAAATAAACCAAAAATAAATACTCAACTATTATTTATTTAATAGTATAAATACTCATTAATTAGTAACATAAATATTATAATCTATATTTAAAAATATAATGAATGTTAAATATATTAGTTTTTTAATTATATTATATTAAATATCCTATATAAGTATATTTAAATCATACAATACAATAAGACATTATTTTTGTACTATTAAGGTTGTTTTTTACGATTAAAATATGATATTATCATTGTCTATATCCTAACAAGACACTTTTTATTATTTATGACACTTTATGGTTATGCTCGTGTTTCGACTAATGAACAGAATTTAACTTTACAGATAAAAGCTCTTCGTATAGCTGGTTGTGAAATTATTCGTACAGAAAAAGTTACTGGAAGTAGTCGTAATAAACAAATAGAACTTAATTTACTAATGGAATTTTTACGCACAGGAGATACGCTTGTAGTAACTCGTATTGATCGATTAGCGCGAAGCGTAAAAGATTTACAGGATATTTTTTACAATCTTAATCAACGTAAAGTTACTTTAATGGTAATCGAACAACCTATTGATACGAGAACTGCTACAGGAAAAGCTTTCCTTGATATTCTAAGCGTTTTCTCAGAATTTGAGAATAACTTGCGGCGTGAACGTCAAATGGATGGAATTATAGCAGCTAAAGCCAGAGGCGTTTATCGTGGAAGAAAATCATCCATTGATTATCATGAAGTATATCGTTTACGTGCAAAAGATAAAATTGGAGCTACCGATATTTCTCGAAAATTAGGTATCGCACGTTCTTCAGTATATAGAATTTTAAATAAAAACAAACATTCATTATAATGATATCTCTTAGATTTATTAATTAACTCAATTACAATAATTACTATAAAATTTAAAAACTTCATTAAGCATAATATTTATTTAATTTGTTCAAGTATATATTTTATATTACTATTTCATAAATAATATTTACCTTATTTTTATATAGTCTTAAAATTAGTATAAATAATAATTTAAATATATTAAATATATAATATTTAATATATTTAAATTACTAAAATTATAAATTTTAAATAACTTTATTCATAGTAAGTTACATCTGAAATAGATAAGTAAAGATTTTTGATCTGTATTCACAAAATACATTGATTATAAAATTTTAATATATTATGTTTAAATTAATTGTATTAATTATTTTAATATTAGACATAATTATACAAAATATAAAATACATCTTTTATACTTCATAATAAATTATATTATAAAATATATATTTTTATTGTTATTATTATTATTTAATATGCACTCTTTATATTAAATAAATTATCTATATTTTTGATAAATTTAGTTAGATAAAATTTTTATAAAATTAACAAACTTTAGCTTAAAGGATCAATAAAATTGATGCATTATAATTAACATAAATACTTAAATAATTTTAAATTCACCATAAAATAAATATTTTTATTTTTGCATAAATACAAAATTATCTAATAAACAAAATTCATATAGATAATTTTCTATCATTAAAAGTTATTCCTTAATTTCATTAACTTTATTTTAAATATATAAATATATTAATATATAATTAACGTTAATTTATATATTTATATATAAAAAATTATGTAATGTTTTTTACAGTTATTAACTATTAACATGTACATACTATTTTAAGGATGTATTATCGAAATGAGTATTAAAATATATAATACTAAAGAAATTGAATTAGCTCGCGCTGCTGGTCACTGTGCTGCAAAAGTTCTAGAAATTATTACGCCTTACATTAATCCAGGTATTACAACTGATAAACTTGACGTTATTTGTTATAACTATATTGTTAATGAATTAAAAGTAACTCCAGCTAATCTTGGATATCAAGGTTATACTCATACCATTTGTACTTCTGTTAATCATGTTGTTTGTCATGGCATTCCAGGTAAAAAACAACTTAAAAATGGGGATATTATTAATATTGATGTTGGTATAATAAAAGATGGATGGTATGGAGATTCTAGTAGAATGTATTTCGTAGGCGAACCTACAATATTAGCAAAAAGATTAGTAGAAGTTACTTATAAATCAATGAAAGCAGGAATTAACGTAGTTAGACCAGGCGCAACAATAGGTGATATAGGAAAAGCTATTCAACACAAAGCTGAACAAGCTGGTTTTTCTGTAGTTAGAGAATACTGTGGACATGGCATCGGTAAGGTTTATCATGATGAACCTCAAATTTTACATTATGGTAATGCACATCAGGGACCTAAATTACAAACTGGTATGATTTTTACTATAGAACCAATGATTAATGTAGGTAAAGCCGCAACTAGTATTTTATCAGATGGTTGGACAGTGGTTACTAAAGATCGTTCGTTGTCAGCTCAATGGGAACATACGTTAGCTGTAACTAAAGATGGTTTTGATCTTTTAACACCTTGGCCAGAAGGTACTAATAAATATGAAAGCATTTAAAATATTGTAAAAAATATGGTTATTTATAATATTTTATGATTTTAATCGTAATTACAATATACTATTTTTATATATATTGAGGTAACTTCGTTATTATTTAGTTATTGATTACAAATAACTAAATAATAATATAAAAAGATAATTTAAAATAAAAATTTTAACTAATGTATTTAAAATTAATACTGCAGTTTTCTACATAAGCCATGAGATATCTATATTTTCTATATTAATAGACAATTTCTTATTGTAAATATTACAAATATTTAAGTAATGATGAAGTGCATATGAATATTATATAATATAACTTTAAGTATAGAATTTAATTATTTTTAATTTTATGCTTTATATGCATTTAAAATATAGTCAAATCTAAATTAAGAAAATTATTATAGATTATGAAGTTATGATAATAATCATAAATAAAAAATATTTTATAAACTCTCCAAAAAACTTCATCAAAGTAACTATAAAACATTCACTATAATCAGTAATAAAAAATTAAAATAATTAATAATTATATATATCCATAACTGATTATAGTTATTGTATGTTATGAATACTTTTATTTCTTTTTAATAAAAAAAATAAAAAACTATTATTCTATTGAATATTAGACTCAATAAATTTTAATTAAAAAGCTTAACATAAATAAATATAGTTTCAAATATAAGAATATTATTATGTCTATATTAATAAGTTAAAGTAAAAGGTATAAATTGTTCTATATTTTCAATATTATTATCAAGTTTAGGTGTTCTACTGTGAATTATAAAAAACACAGTACGTCCACGTTTCACTTCAGAATAATCAAGATAGCCTATTTTTTTTAACTGATCCATGGCACGTCGTACAATATAATTTTGTGTAGTAATCTTTGAACCTAAATTTAATCTCATACATAAACGAGAAAGTGAAATTGGAATGGGATTAGTAGGTAAACTTTCCAAAAAAGTATAAAGTGCTTGCGCTGATTCTTTTCGTTTAAGTTTTGAAATAGCTCGCAATTGTAATAAAACTTTTCGATCAAAATTATATAGTTCAAATAATTTAGGATCAGCTTGAATACGTATTAGATCTTTTTCGCGGTCATAATAGGCTGATTGTACTAAATGTGTATGGTAAACTTTACCATTACCTTCAAAAGATAATGTATTGGTTGCAATACGTCTTAACGAAGCATCTAATCTTTTTCGCAGCGCTGATGAAGAATTTATTGATGGTATTCCACACATTTTAACAAAATCAACAAAAGATAGTGTAACAGTGTTATCTGTAATTGATGGATAACGTGAAAACGATTGGATAATCCCTGCCCAAGTTTTAAAATCATTATCCATATCTAGTCGGGCTCCAGTAATAGTAATTTTTTCATAACCTTCTGCTTTTACTAAAGAAAGTTTTTTTAATTCAGATGTTGCGTCTGTGGATGCCATTGCTCCAGACTTACAGCGAGAAGTAGATTTTAAGGTAGGAACAAATAAACCTAAACGCATAAGCGCGACCGGTTGTACCGTATTATTTTTATTAGGATAAAGTTGAATAACTTCACCATTATTTTTTATTACTGATAAAACTTCATTAATTAACATACTGTTTTTACTCTTTTTATTCATATCACTCCACGTTTTTTATCTTATAAATAAAAAAATTTGCTACTGATTATAGTGAATGTTATTACTGATTATAGTGAATCAATTACTGATTATAGTAAATCAATTACTGATTATAGTGGACGTTTTACTGATTATAGTGGACATAATTATATGCTAAATCCTTGTAGAATGAGGCTTAGATAGCAACTGGGATCTATTTGGATCTATTTGGATCTATTTGGATCTATTTTAGGATCTATTCATGTATAAATAATCAAGTTTTATGTAGTTACTACTTCAAATAAATACAATTTAAATAAATTTAAAAACTTTAAATCAAACCAATTAAATATAATAAATATCGTTACTTACAAAATTTTTATTAATATACATTTGATAGAATATTTTTAATAAAAAAAAAATATTATCAATAAGTATTTAATTTTAATAATATTAAATATTTATATTTAATAAAAAATAACATTCATATATAATATTGCTAATTTTATTTAAAATTACATATATATACTAAAAATAAAAAATTAATAAAAACTAAAATTAATTTAAAAAAAAATCATATGCTATAGTAATTTCAATAACAAAATCTTATTAATCAATTATATTTTTTTTGGAATAATACATGTGAGTAATTGGACAATTTTAGGTTCTGGTGTGGTAGGTTTATGTGTAGCAACCATATTAATAGAAAATGGAGAAAAAGTTACAGTAATCTATGATAAAAACCAAACGCCTGCTTCTTGGTTTGCAGGAGGTATGCTTTCACCATGGTGTGAAATTGAACATTTAACATCAAACTTTATAACTCTCGGAGAAGATTCTATTTTATGGTGGAAAGAACATGTAAGCAATATAATACATAAAGGAACATTAGTAATAACTGCAGCTCGAGATACAACTGAACTAAATCAATTTGCTCGTATAACAAAAAAATATGAATGGATTTTTCCTGCTAAAATAGAACCAGAATTAGAAGATCGATTTTCGCGTGGTCTTTTCTTTTCAGAAGAAGCACATCTTGATCCTCGATTAACACTAATAGAAATGCGCGAAAAATTAAATAAAAAAGGAGTTCAATTTTTAAATAAAAATTATAAACTAAAAAAAAATATTATAGATTGTCGCGGAATTCATGCTAAAAATAAATTACCATCTTTACGTGCAGTTCGTGGAGAAATGATAATCATACATACTAAAGAGATAAACTTCTCTCGTCCTATTCGTCTTTTGCATCCTCGTTTTCCTTGTTATTTAGTACCTAGACAAAATGGTTATTTCATGCTAGGAGCAACCATGATTGAAAGTAATGATAATTCCAATATTAGTGCACGTTCAATGATGGAATTACTTAGTGCAGCTTATACTATACATCCTGCATTAGTCGAATCACGTATAATAGAAAGTGCTAGCGGTTTACGTCCTGCTTATCCGAATAATTTACCAAAAATTAATTACAATAATGGAATATTTTATGTTAATGGAATGTATAGACATGGATTTTTATTAGCTCCTATAATAGCCAAACAACTAATACAATTTATATCTAAAGGAATAAAACATGAAAATCACTCTTAATGGTAAACCTATAAGTACTCAATCTAATAATATTACCGAATTATTAAAAGAATTTGAATTTGATACAACATATGTAGCAACTGCGTTTAATGGAAATTTTATATCTAAAAATAATTATAATATTATTATGTTAGAAGAAGGATGCCAAATTGAAGTACTTACACCAATGCAAGGAGGTTAAATAATGTTTTACAACTTTGAAGAACAATCTCTTCTTTTACTTGGTACAGCAG
>NZ_SZZX01000013.1:0-12295 GCF_009830015.1 Pantoea sp. Mhis
AAATAAAAATTAATATTGACAATGTTATTAAATTAATTATATATTAAAATATATCTATTAATATATATATATACAAAAAAATTAAAATACAAAAAAATACAAAAAAATATTAAATAAATTAACTAATTTATTTAACTTAATTTCTAACATATATATTTTAGAAAAAAAAATAAAAACCATATAAATCATAATTAAGATAAAGAATTTATAAAGATAAAAGATCTACGTCTAAATAATATAGAAATAAAAGATTTCTACCTACTAAAAGTATATAATTTTAATATGACAAATTTACCTAAATTTAAAACTATTTTTTTTCATCCACGTTACTGGCTAACATGGTTAGGTATTTTAACACTTTGGTGTATCGTATTGCTACCATACAATTTTCTCTACAGAATAGGTCATATGCTTGGTAAAATTTCTATGTATTTTTTTACTAAAAGAGTAAATATCGCGCGAAAAAATTTAAATCTTTGTATGCCAAGCATGACAGATAAAGAAAGAGAAATTATGCTAAAACGCAATTTTGAATCTGTAGGCATGGGGATCATTGAAACTTCAATGGCTTGGTTTTGGCCAGATTGGCGTATTAAAAAATGGTTCACCATAACTGGATATGAAAATATTAAAAAAGTGCATCAATCTGACCGAGGAATATTATTAATAGGAATACATTTTTTAACTTTAGAACTTGGTGCACGTATTTTGGGTTTACTTAATCCAGGAATCGGTGTATATCGACCTAATAATAATAAACTAATTGACTGGTTTCAAACTAAAGGAAGATTACGTTCTAATAAGAAAATGATTAATCGTTATGACTTAAAAGGAATGATACGTGCTCTTAAACAAAAAGAAATTATTTGGTATGCACCCGACCATGACTATGGTGCTCAAAATAGCGTATTTGTTCCATTTTTTGGTGTTTCTGATACAGCAACTACAGCCGGTAGTTATATACTTATTAAAAGCACTCATCCAGCAGTTATATCATTTATCCCTAAAAGAAAATCACATGGAAAAGGGTACGAATTAATTATTTTACCCGATTTTAGCAATGAGCTAGTAATAATAAAAAATAAAGAAATAATGATCACTAAAATTAATAAATTTATTGAAAATGCTGTAATGAAAGCACCAGAACAATATATGTGGTTACACCGACGTTTTAAAACTCGACCTCCGGGATATCCTTCTATATATTAATTATACCAATAAAAATTTAAATAATATTTATAATTTACAAAAAATTTATTATTATATATAAAATAATAAATTTAATTATTACATAATCTAAAATTAAAAATTTATTTAAAATAATATGAAAATATTTAAAGTATAGAAAATTAAATAATTTTATTTTATATATATATTAAACTTCTCAATAACATACGGAGAATATAATTCTATATCTCCGTATGAATTAATAAAAATTTATTAAGATTGATGCTCAATTGTATCATTCTTTTGGTGTTTAATTGGTATACGGCGAGGTTTTTCACTTTCTGGAACTTCCAGATGAAGACTAACATTAAGAAGTCCATCTTGCAATTTTGCTTCTGTAACTTTCATATGTTCAGGTATGTTATAACTCAATCTAAAATCTGTATGATTAATGCCTCGATGTAACCAATTTTCATCATTATTTTGTGCAGTTTCATTTTTTGAATTATCATCTACTACTTCTTTTCTACCAGTTATGAGTAACCTACCGCCTATTGATTCAATTTCTAATTCACGGTCTTGCCAGCCAGGTACACAAACAGTAAGCAGATAAGTTTCATTATTAATCTGTTTTAAATCATACGGAGGAGTAACCGACATAGGAGAATCTCCGGTCAACTGAGTAAATAATCTATCAATTCGATTAAAACGATCAGAAAAAGCAGAATCTGCTAAAGAAGAAAAAGATGGCAAATTTCTTAAAAACATATGATAACCTCCTGAATATAAAATTTATTCAAAAGTTCATCTAGCCTGACGGCTGATTACTTCAATTACTATTATGGATTCTTTATGTTTTTTTTCAAGGATAACTTAAAAAAATTTTAACTATTATTATTAATATATAAAATATGTTTTTTAATTTTTTAAAATTTATTTATATATAGGTATCTATATTAGATAGATGTATAATAAAACATAAAAAATAAAATTATCTTTATGTATAGATATATTTAATTATATATATCTATAAATTATATAATATATTATATATTATATATTATATACAATTACATTAATTAATAAATTAAATATATAAAATTATTTATGTTAAAAACTAAAAATTAATTCCTATATTAAAAATAGAAAAATTTATATGGAAACAATCATATGATGATAAATAATAATAAAAATCATCCATTGGAATTTAAAATACTACCTATTGATGATCTTAGAAGTGCTATTGAATTCTTAAAACATTTTTCTAACGAATATATTACGGTTAATCAACCTATATCTATTTATACTCAATTAGCATCTGTATATAAACATATAGGAGCCGGTGGAACAGTAATGCGTCCTACACAAATTGGGCCAGCAATTATGTTTAATAACATACAAAATTATCCTAAAGGACGAATATTAATAGGAATGTTAGCTTCACGGCAGCGTGTTAGCCATTTATTAGGTATCTCATCACAAAAATTAGCTAAACACTTAGCCAATGCTAAACATCATTTAAAACCAACTATCACTATTAAAAATAAACAAGCACCTTGTCAAGAAATTATTTATAACGCAAATGAACCAAATTTCGATTTACATAAAATATTACCTATCCCCACAAACACAAAACAAGATGCAGGACCATTTTTGTGTATGGGATTAGTATTAGGTAGTGATCCTGATGACAAAAGGAATATAGATGTAACTATACATAGACTATGTGTTCAAGGAAAAGATGAACTTTCGATTTTTTTTGCTCCTAACAGACATATTGATATTTTTCGTAAGAAAGCAGAAATTGTAAATAAACAACTACCAGTTTCCGTTAATATAGGGCTAGACCCTGCCATTTATATTAGCTCAAGTTTTGAAGCACCTACTACTCCATTAGGCTTTAATGAACTCTATATCGCAGGAGGATTAAGAAATAAACCTATAGAATTAACAGAATGTGTTTCTATTCCACAATATTGTATTGCTAAGGCTGAAATTGTAATTGAAGGAAATATTTTACCTAACAAAAGAATGGTAGAAGATAAAAACACAAATACTGGTAAAGCAATGCCCGAATTTCTTGGATATATCGGAGAAGCTAATAATTCACTTCCAATACTTAAGGTTACAGCAATTACAACTCGTAAAAATCCAATTTTACAAACGTTAATTGGTCCTGGAGAAGAGCATGTTAATTTAGCAGGCTTACCTACTGAAGCCAGTATTTATATTGCTCTTAAAAATTCTCTTCCAGAATTAATACAAAATGTATATGCACATAGCGCTGGAGGTGGAAAATTACTTGTTATATTGCAGGTCAAAAAAAACACTATAGCTGACGATGGTAACGTAAAACAAGCAGCTATTAATACTCTAGCTGTTTATCGAGAACTAAAAAATATAATCATTGTAGATGAAGATGTAGATATTTTCGATACTAATGATGTGTTATGGGCGATGCAAACTCGTTATCAAGGAAATGTAGATACTATATTTATTCCAAATATTCCAGGACATATATTAGATCCTTCACAATCACCTGAATATAATCCAAATTTATCTGTTAAAGGTAACACTTGTAAAAGTATATTTGATTGCACTGTCCCTTGGAAATTAAAAGATAAATTTGTAAGAGCTCAATTTGAAAAAGTTGATCCAAAATTATGGATAAATAATACAATTTAAACTCAAATAAACTAAATGTATTGAATATATTAATTTATTCATACATAATCTAAACAAATAATATTCTTATTACATAAATTAAAGTATAAATAAATTAATTTAACTTTTTAATCATATAAAATATAATTATATTTTATATGAAAATAATATTATATACATTAATTCATATAATGAAATAATTAATTATCTATAATATTAAAAAATAAATAGCTAATATTTTAATTTAAAATTTGAATACTTAAGATAATTAATGTTATATATAATTTCATATCACTCTACAATTACATTAGATACATTATAATAGTTTTATTAAATATTTATAAAATAAATTATTCATACAATATCAAAAATCATCTATTATTCTAAATAATAGATGATTACATAATTGATTATAAAAATATATTAATTTGAAAATTATAGCTAAATTTTGTTAAAAATTTTAAAAAATATCATTAACTAGATAAATATAATTATTTAAATAAATAATTATATATTGTATGTAAAATTTTTTCTATTTTTAGAAAAATTTTTCAATAAAACCTATTATCCGTTTTTTACAATTTAATGATTTAAAAATTACTATTTAAAGTAATATATTAAAAAATTATATTTTTTCTAAAAAACTAATAATTAAAAATATCGCTATAAATATGGTAATGATGTAAAATAACTGCAAAGAAAAAATTTTAAATTATAAATATTAATAAGCAAATCAAAATAATTATATTATCATATATTATGTGATAATATAATTTCAAAAAAAACTTCAACAACTATTTTAATATAAAAGAACGTTTATATCTGTTATACAAACACCGTATATTAATAATAATGGTATTTATAAAATAGAAGATCGTCATATCTCTATACAAATAACACTTAACCATAAGTAATACGCATAAATTAAAAAATATAATTATTAATATAAAATGTAGTAATTATCAAATTTTACTCAATGCTCAAATTAAAATATTCAATATTTTGAATATAGATATATTATCACTATAAACACAAGCTAATAAATAATTATTTGATGATTAAATCTTTTAATTTAAAATTAATTATAAAATAACTTAGCTAAAGATCTAATCTATATTTTATTCAAAAAAATTCTTATAATACATCGTTTAAAATAACTTTGATAAGTCAATCCATTGAAATATTATTTTCAATATAAATTTCAATAACTTTAAGCATCTTTATTAATTCATCAAATATTTTTTAAACTTAAGTAACTAAAATATAGCTAAATAATAATAATTTAAATGTTAATAAAAATGCTTTTCTTATAAAAATAATTTGTTAATAAAGTATTTAGTTCATGGCTTAAATGATTATTGATACCATAAAGTTTAAATTTAATAATTCTCAAACATAAATAGACAAAATAACCAATATTATAAATATTTTTTATAAAAAAGTACTTAATTTTGTGAATTAGAGACGATTAGCTTATTATAAGATTTTTATATAAATTAATATATTTTAATATTAATTATAACAATTATCATATTTCCATCTGTTTTAATTAACAACTAACGAAGAAAATACGATTTTTTATCGTCAGGTAGCTTTGTTCAAAGTGAATATGAAATAAAATTATTTGATTAAAAAAACATAACATACCAATATTGAAAATATACATATGAATTACTAAAAAAAATAACATTCTTATAAAAACATCTTTATCTATAGCTTTTGAAGTTTCTTGAGTAAACAGCACATATTTTAACTTAAAACATTACTAATAAGGTATAAGCTTAACTAACTTATAAAGTCTGTTATATTGAATATTTTGCGCTGTAGAGCCTTATTTCAAAGCATAACGACGACATAAAATTATATTTTCTGTTTATTATATTCATTCTAGAAAAAAATCATGATTTGAGGATTGATAATCAGCAAAATTATTTGATTAATGTAATAGACTAAGATGAAAAAAAATAATCGTTATACATGTAAATAATATAAAAATAACAAAAGTAATAGATATTTTAATGTCCAGAAAAAACTTATTATTAATATTACTATTGTAAGATGAATTTTACCATCTTCATTTTTCAATGAAATTAATATTGTTATACATTAAAATATTATATAAAAGAAATAAAATTAAAAGAAGTAATAAATAAAAAACAATCTTCACTATATATGTGAAATTTTTTCATCATTAAAAATAATTCTTAAATTTTTAGTAAATCGCTTTTTAAATTCAATAAGTAACTTTACACAAGAATAAATTATAGAAATTCCTTTTCGTTTATATATTATATATAAACGAAAATTCGATTAGATAAACCATTAGTTTCTATATTTTTAATAATTATACTATTTAATTAGAAAATAAAGATCGATTACTATGCTTAATTTAATTAAATTAAGCATAGTAATTAAATATCAGCTAATCTGCGATATAATAAATCATTTTATTAGCAATCTAAACTAAATTACAATATAAATTGTTTAATCATTTTAATAATTTATAAAAATTAAAATTTTTGTATTAATTTTCGATTGAAGTAATATTGCAACCATCCTCCAATTAACCAAGATATAGTATATGCTAACTATGTTTATATTGAACTATATTATTTAATTAATTTATCATTAAGAATTTAGCATCATAAATTACTAATATTATATTAGTTTCTTCTTATAATATAGATAGGAACAGACTAAAATATATATACAATCTCTACAAATAATATTTTTTTCTAAAATTATGCACGCTATGTAATAATATAAATATATTTTGAAATTATTTGCCGTATTAATCATACATAAATAAAATAAAAAATATTGATTTAGAAATAAATATTTTAATTATATTACTAATTAATCTATCAACTTCATTAAATTAAATATTAAAAAATGAAATTTTAATGCATTACAAAATAAAGATTTACAATCATTATTAATGAGACTTCGTATTTAAGTAAAAAAATGAGAAAAAAGTAACTTACAATATAATGTAATAAAATAAAATTTCGATTTAAATAAAAGTAATTTACTACACTTTATAATAGAGATTAAAAAATTTCATTTAACCTAACATGAATCTCTATAACATAACATCAACAACAAGTTAAAACCTAGAACTTTAAAAAATAAATAAAATTACTATATAAAAATCAGTTAATAAATTTAATACTATTATTAGTTAATATGAACTTTTCAAGACACTATTATCGTAAAGTAAAAAAATAAAACCTATGTTGATTTATGTAAATAATACTAAATATCTATAAATTATGATTTTTAACTTATCTAAATAATATTTTATTTATTCTATTTTAATCATAATGTAAACGCATAATAGCTCGTTTAAATCTTATAAAAGATTCTTCCAAATCACAAAAAAATATTTAAATCGGGTATAAAATATAAAACATTCGATCCAGCAATTAAAAGTAATAATCACTTAGTTTACTGCTAAAATTGTTAGTTTTTTAGTTTTACCATGGAGTAATGGAATTAATTCTGATCCAATAAGCAATCGTATACCTCTTAATTAACTAAAAATGGAAAATTTACTTTATAATTTATGCAGTCGATATAATATCCATTCCATATATTATGTTTTTAACATCTACTAATCATTTCCTATTTAGTTTAATAATACGCTATTAGCCATAGCAGTATTCATTAGCTTACCACCAAAAGTTGTTCTATTAGTAACGGGTTGAAAAAATTTAACCTAATCTTCTTTAGATAACATAGCTTCAATAGAAAAATCTCTGCCCTGTCCAATCAATATTATGTCACTAGTTAGAATGTCAGATATTACTTCATATTGCTGATAATATAAAGTGTTCCAGTACATGCTACTCCAGTTGGAACCTAATAAAAAATTAATATAATATTAAAACGGTTACATATTTTTCTTAAACGTTCTAACAATCCGATTTTGCTACTAATACTTCACCTTCTGCCATTACAGGTTGTATAGTAATTGCATAAATCTTTTTAGAAGTATGTTTACTGATACTTTTGAAACCATTATAAGGAAGGTAAGTGATTTTATCTGGAAAAGGTGCATAATCAGCGGAATATTTAGACTGATCACCTACTGATAATGTAAAACGTATTTTTCCATAGAAGGAAATATGAAAAGCAATAATTTCGTTTTTATTCTTTACATAAAGATCCATTGCATATTTTCTAGCTAATTTTAACGCAGCTTTATTAGCTTCATCTCAAGAATTAAAAAAAAACTTTATTCATAAAGTTAGATTTAACTAATGTTTTTGCCAATTTTAAAATTGGTTCATTAGTGTATTCATTACCTGTATGCTAAAGCTTATTTGCTTGTTTTTTAATATTTTATTAATATATGGATGCACATGTCCTAGAAAATTAACAGCAATTTCCATCACAAGATCAATATAATCTTTTCATTTTGATCCCACACACATAACCCTTTTGTTTTAATGATAATTAATTATGTTAGTTAAAAACATGGTGTCATATATCGATCGAAATATTTTTAGATTAAATGTATTTGATATTCTTACGTTTCCAAAAATTTATAATTTTCTATAGTTTATTTGCATAAATTTAATTATTTATCATATTTAAATAAAACTACTAATATTTAAGTAACTATTTATTTATTAAAATACTAATAATAAATTAATCTCTTATAATTAAAAACACTAGAATTAATATATTCATTATGTTTGATTTATTAAAATATTACTATGTTCTCTTTGAGCTATTAAAATGTTAGGTATTAATATTTATTTATTAAATCTTAAATTTACTTAATTTTTACAAAAAAAATATAACTTTTATATGTAATTTATTATTTATCATCATAAACAATAGTATATAAGAATAAATTTATTACTTATGTTCAAAATATAATACTTGAATATAATTAATGATAATTTTTTATTCAAAATAAAAGTTTAATTAGATGAATTGAGTAATAAAGATAGTCACAACGTTATTATTTTTTAGAAGGTTTTTATGGACAAACTCTCTTATGTCTCAGATAGTCCAACATCATCGTGGACAACTTATTTACGTCAAATTGATCGTGTAGCTCCTTATTTAGGAGAACTTACACGTTGGGTAGATACTTTGCGACATCCTAAACGTGCACTTATTGTAGATATTCCACTACAAATGGATAATGGTACAATTTGTCATTTTGAAGGTTACCGTGTACAACATAATCTTTCACGTGGTCCTGGTAAAGGTGGTATTCGTTATCATCCAAATGTTAATTTAGATGAAATTATGGCTCTTTCTGCTTGGATGACTATCAAATGTGCTGCTGTCAATTTACCTTATGGTGGTGCTAAAGGAGGTATACGAGTAGATCCATTCTTACTATCAGAAAGTGAACTAGAGCGCTTAACACGACGTTATATAAGTGAAATAGGAATTCTTATTGGACCTCAAAAGGACATTCCAGCTCCAGATGTAGGCACTAATGGAAGAGTAATGGCATGGGTTATGGATACTTATTCAATGAATCAAGGAACAACTGTGACAGGTATTGTAACTGGTAAACCTATTCATCTAGGTGGTTCATTAGGGCGTGAAAAAGCTACTGGACGAGGTGTTTTTATGACTGGTCGAGAAGTTGCTTATCGTGAAGGTATTCAAATAAAAGGTAGCAGGGTCGCAGTACAAGGCTTTGGAAATGTAGGTAGTGAAACTGCACGTCTTTTTACTGAAGCTGGAGCATTGGTTATAGCTATTCAAGATCATAGTGCTTCTTTATTTAACGATAATGGAATTGATTTAGTTAAATTATTTAGTTGGCATAATAGATACCGTAAAATCGCAGGATTTCAAGGAGCTCAAGAAATCAATACAGATGAATTCTGGAATATCCAAATTGATATTTTTATTCCAGCAGCCTTGGAAGGACAAATTACTCTCGAACGTGCTAAAAATCTAGATTGTAAACTTATTTTAGAAGGAGCAAATGGTCCGACATATCCTGAAGCAGATGATATTTTAAATGAAAGAGGTATTATTATTGTACCTGACGTAATATGTAATGCTGGTGGAGTAACAGTAAGTTATTTTGAATGGGTACAAGATATGGCAAGCTTCTTTTGGAGTGAAGATGAAATTAATTTACGAATGGATCGAATCACAATAGAAGCAATGATCAATGTATGGAATAAATCAAAAGAGAAAAAATGTTCTTTACGTACAGCTGCTTATATTGTTGCATGTGAGCGTATTCTTATGGCTCGTAAGGATAGAGGAATTTATCCAGGATAAATTGATTACAATAACAATATAATAACATTAATAATCATTACTATTTTAATTGGAAATAATATTTCCTTATCTAATACTGGTGCAGTATCAATTGACTTTATATATACTGTGCTAGTATTTAATACTATTAAGATTTGTTTAATTATACTGATATTATAATGTCAATATATAAGCTATGAAGAGTAAAATACAGTTATAAATATTTTTATGTTATTTAAATAATAATAGTTAATAATTTTCATTTATATAAAGCATGTATGCTACATATGATATATATCAAATAATTTCTTAAGATCTTCTTTTGTTACTCCTATTTTTTTTAAAAGTTTTAATTTTAACTGAAAATTAGGATCAATGAATTTACTCATAGAAGTTTCTAATGTTAAGACACTTGATTGATCATCTTTAGGTGCTTGTAATTTAGGGTAGCGGTAATGCACATTAAAATATATTCTACGGCCTTTTTGTACTTCAGTGTAGTCTAAATAACCAATTTCTTTTAATTGTTCCATAGCCCGTCTAATAGTTTGATTTTGCGAAAATATTGGGGAACGAAGATTAAGTCTTCCACGTAATCTATCGAGCGAAATCGGTACTGGATTTTGAGGTAAACTTTCAATATAAGTATAAAGAGCTTGAGCTGATTCTCTCCGTTTTAAAGCATTTATTGCTTTTAATTGTAATAATACTTTTCGATCAAATTTATAGAGTTCAAAAAGCTTGGGATCAGCTTGTAAAATCACAATATCTTTTTTAGTATCGTAATAAGCAGATTGTACTAAATGTGTAATATATTCTTTGCTATGATTATCCATATTACTAGTAAAACAAATGGTGGTACTAGCAATACGCTTTAGTGATGGACTTATACGGTCTCTTAATTTCTTAGAAGAACGATTAGAAGGTATGCCACAAAGTTTAGCAAATTCGATAAAAGGTAATTGAACTTTATCACCAATAATTTTAGCATGATGTTTAGCAAAAGAATGAATGATTCCAATCCATGTTTTAAAATCATTATCCATATCTAATCTAGGTCCTATAATTTCAACTTTTTCAAATCCTTCCACTTTAGCTAAAGAAAGTCGAGTTAGTTCTTCTGTTACGTTAATGGTAGCAAATGTCTTATTTTTTCTATTTCTTAATGATTTAAGAGTAGGTACGAAAACACCAAGCCTCATTAATGCAACGGGTTGAATAGTATTATTTAGATTTGGTATGAGTTTAATCACCTCTCCGGATAATTTTTTTGTTTCTTTAAATAATCTAGATAGATCAAGATGTTCAATATCTATAACCATTGTAGCCTCTATTGATACATATCATATTCAATAACATTGTTAATTTATATAATAATATATAAAAAAGTTATCCACAGGTAATACTATTTATTAATAAAATTTACTCACTATAGCTTATATTAACTCCTAACTATAGTTTATATTTTACTAACTATAGTTTATGTTTTACTCACTATAGCTTATATTTTACTCACTATAGTTTATGTTAAAGTCCCTTCAACCCAGAGCTGACAAGGCTTCCGGCGATCGGGGATCTTTTTGGATCTTTTTGGATCTTTATATGGATCTTTATTATTGGGATCTAACTTGTGGATAAGTGGATAACTTTATTTGTAAGTTATAATTAATATATTTTATGAATCTTCTGATTTAATTTGAATGAATGCCTTAAAAAGGTTACTGATCTTCAATAAACGATTTCATTTATATTTAATATTAATTACACTAATAATATGTTAAAAAAATAATAATTTTTCAAAACTAAAATTTAATTTTAATTAAACATCAATAAAAATTATTCTATAATTTTTTTTATAAATCATCGGTTACAGAGATACTGAAGGGATAAAATTTAAGGTATTTTATCTCATTTTCAGTATAAATTGTTTCGACTGCTATGAAATAGCGGTTTTTGAGGGGGATAATGATAGAATCATATGTTGTCAGAGAACTACGAACCAGAATAGTGGCATTACGTGAGATGAGAGAGGGAAGAAGGCGGTCCACCCTGGGCTTCACTTACCAAAACCACTTTTCTTTCTTTTTCTTAATTTGAAGAATAGTTAGATAGCAAATAAATTAGCATTAGCAGGAGAATCAGCAATATAGAAAGAAGTCGCATAGATCTGTTCAAAACTTTAATTAATTTTACTCCACTGCTATAACTTTCTTACTTA
>NZ_SZZX01000014.1:0-6460 GCF_009830015.1 Pantoea sp. Mhis
GTAATAAAGTTATTATTATTGCTTATATTTCTTGTGTATCAATGGAAAGACATGAAGATATTACTATTTATGGAAACAATAGAATTTATTATTCTAATCCAGAAAAAATAACGATAAAAAATAAACAACAAGAGATCATAAAATATATTGAGATTAAAAATATATCTCCTTTCATAAAAATGTATAAAGAATTTCTTTTTGATGGAGGTGAAGCTGGTTTTGAAAGAAATTTAACTAGCTCAATTTCTTTAATGCGAGTTTTATCACAAGCTATTACAAATAATAATTCTATTGTAGAAGTTAATTAAAGGAGTTTGTTAATGAAATCTAGATATTCAAAATTTTGTCATCCAAAAATTAATGAAAATATAAAAAATAGCGTCCTTAATCAACTTTTAGAAAATATTTCTATATATGATAATGGAGGTATCTACGAGCGTTTAGAATATGAGTTTAAAAAAAAATTCTATTTAAAAAATGCAATTGCTGTTAATTCTGGTACCACAGCTTTATTTTCAATGTTTTATGGATCTGGAATTACTCAAGGAGATGAAGTAATTGTTCCTAGTTATACTTTTTTTGCTACTTGTGCACCTCTTCATCAATTAGGTGCTGAGCTTAAATTCGCTGATTGTAAGGATAATGGTAATATCGATCCTGAGAAAGTTGAATCATTAATTACTTCCAAAACTAAAGCAGTTGTAATAACTCATATGTGGGGAATTCCATGTGATATGGATGAACTTATAGATATTTGTACTCGATATAATTTACTTTTACTTGAAGATAGTTCACATGCGCATGGAGCTACTTGGGATGGTAAAATGATAGGCAGTTTTACAGATGGTTCTGCTTGGAGTTTACAAGGTAAAAAAATATTAACTTCAGGAGAAGGAGGTATTTTTGCTACTAAGCATCGTAGAATTTATGAACGAGCAGTTTTATTAGGTCATTTTAATAAAAGAGCTAAAAAAGAAGTTTTTGATGTAGATTTAAAAGATTTTGCAGTTACTGGTACTGGTTTTAATTTACGTATGCATCCATTAGCAGCTGCTATAGTATTACCTCAAATATCTATTTTTGATAAAATGATGGAAGAAAAGCGTGAAACTGCTTTACTTTTAAAAAAGGGTATTGACAATATTGATGGTTTAAATTTAGTACATATACCTAAGAAAGCAAATCCTGCATGGTATGCTTTTCCAATTTTATTTGATGAAACTAAATTTAAAGTTAATTTACAAGATTTTGTTAAAAAATTAAATGAACTTGGTGCGCTTGAAGCTGATATTCCTAATTCAACTAGGCCACTTAATGAATATTTTCTTTTTCATTCCCCTCATAAAATATCACAAAATTATTCGGAAAAATTACGCGTTAATAAAAAAGATTTTACAAATGCTATTCAATTTCATAATAAAATGTTTAAGTTAGATGTTTGGTATGGAGAGGAACGTTTTAATTTTATAGAAAATTATTTATTTATCCTTAACTTAGTAGTGGATTTATATAAAAAATGATAGAAAAATTAATTCCTAATAAAATATTAAATTCAATTATCAATTATGATTGTATAGTAATAGGTGGCATTATTACAGTAGAAGATGAAGAAGGAATTCTTTTTGTTAAACGTTCTAAAAATGAATTTATGGCAAATAAATGGGAAATACCTTCTGGTAACATGGAGAAAGGTGAATCTATGTTACAAACAATTAGCCGAGAAATAAAAGAAGAAACATCTTTAGATATTTGTAAAATCAGTAAATATGAAAGTTCTGTAGTCTATTCTACTATAGATAAGCACTGTCTTCAATTAAATTTTCATATATATTGTTCTGGAACAGTAATATTAAGTAATGAACATTCTGCATATAAATTTTCTGATATTAATAGTATTAAAAATCATTTAGATACTTTTATGTTAAAAGTATTTAATTTGATTTGATAATTTTATTGTAGAGCTGCGATTTTAATAAAAATCCAGCTCTAATAATAAGCGAGTAATTATGTTAAAGATAGCAATAGATGCAGTAAAAAGTATACAACAGTATTCGATTAATACATTCTATAATAAAAAATCTTATAATATTAAATCTGATAAATCGTTAGTTACTGAATCAGATGTTTATATCGAAACTCAAATAAGAAAATTTCTTTCTATTAATACACCTTATATTCCAATATTTGGAGAAGAATTAAGTTTAGATATAAGTGATTTTAATACTGGATGGGTAATTGATCCTATAGATGGTACAAGAGCATTTTTATATGGATTACCTATTTTTGGCACTTTATTATCTTATATTGAAAATAATGAACCTATAATTGGTGTTATTTCTTTTCCTATATTAAATACAATTATTTATGCTTCTCAAGGTAATGGATGTTGGATCCAACATAAAAATTCAGTTCCTGCAAGAATTATTAGTCCTATAGCTAATGAAGAAACGTTGCAAAATTCTGTTGTATCGATTTCAGGTATTCATAGCACAACTTTTGATTTTCGTGAAGGTGTAAAACCTTATAAATTATCTAATATAATATATAGTGCTAGAGATATAATTTTTATAAATGATTCTTATCAACATGTTATGGTAGCAATGGGTAATATTGATGCTGCTATAGATACTTTGATGAAACCATGGGATATTGCAGCACTATTAGTATGTATGAAAGAAGCTGGAGTTATATGTGCTAATTTAAATGGTTTTCAAAAAAAGATGATTTGGGGTGGAAGTTTGATTACAGCTAAATCCCAATTACTTTTAGATGAAATAATTAATCTTTTATCTTAAATAAATAATTATGTATAAATATAAATTTTATAAAAATAATTAAATTAAATTTTCTTTCGTTAATTGATAAAGTAATTAATTGATATTATCAATATATAGGAGGATAAATTATTTAATATTTTATTATTATGTAAATAATTAAGTATTTATTATTGTAGTATAAATATACCTCTTTTTAGAGGTATATTTATATATTTATTTTAAAACATATTTTAAATAAAATTATATACATTAAATTTATGTAATTAATATAGTAGAAGGTTACCTATTTAAGATAATTAAAATCTTTTTAAAAGATAATTATATTTATTTTAAAAGAAAGATTATATATTTTTTTAAAAGAAACAGTGCACTTTAAAGAAGTATCTATTAGCACTTTATAAGTCCTTCGGCTGTAGGAGTATGGAAAGGTCCCTTGCAGTTATCTGTGGATAACTATTTTTTTTAAGAAAAAACTGGATTTATAAGATAATTTGATGCCTTAATAACTAAAAAACAATTAAAATATATAGTGGATTTGCGAGTTTGTTGATTAAAATATACTTAATTATAAAAAATAATCATGCTTAATCATCCAATTTAAGCTTAGATTAAATAAATTATAAATTTATGATACAATCAGATTGTGTAAACGTGTATAATTGTTCTTTCTAGAAATTAACATACGCTCTCTAACTCTACGTTTAACTTCGCTAAAAGCAGCTTCTTGAGTACCTTTGAAACGGCCTTCAGCTATTTCTCGCGTTAATTGGCATTTAACCATATTCTCAATATCACGAGATGAACGATATGCATCACGTCGTCCTCGAGCACGTTTTAAACCATGTAATTTAGCTTTAGCATGATAAGTGCGAAATCGATCTCGAATAAAATTCCAGGATCTTTCTATTAATTCATTCATACTTAATAAAGACAAATTTTGATTTTTGCGTTGTTGATTTTCCCATTCCATACGACTTTTACGCGCCGCTGTTACAGCTATTTCAGATATATTTAATGCTCTAAATAAAGCAGGTGTAAAAGTAATATCAGTAGGAATATTACATCCAATTTGAGGGTCATATTCAGTATAATAAGTAATTAAACCTAATTCCTTTAAAAAACGTAATGCTCGAGTAGCTCTAGTTGTAGATAAATTACCATTTTTAGATTCTGTAGCTAATCCACATTCAATAGCTAAATTAGTAATAGAACATTGAACTCGATTAGCTAATGGATCATAATGAAAACATATTCCCTGAAGTAATGCATCTATAGCGCGACGACGCAATAATGGTGGCATACGACGTCGTTTGCCAAGTGATCGGGCAAATGCTACATGTATTGCAAATGTTAGGCTAGTTGTAAAATTTATGGCCTTAGACATTAATTTGCGACAGAATGGTAATGTCTTTATACCCTTGCGAGGTATAAATTCTGGATTAGGATTATTTACCTGCTTATAAAGTTTAAAGCGGGTATGAGTGTTAGTCACGTTTTCCTGCACTTTTGTTGCACAAAAGGAGTAACGTATACAGAAAGTATTGAACTTTTCTGAGCATAAAACTATACTCCCTGCATAGAGCAACATGCTTCTATACAGTTTTGGTGAGCCCCATTAATCTTCTAGGTCTCCAAACTCGGAAAGGTTATTGGGGTTTTTACTTTTCTGGTCTTTAGTTGACAATAACAACATATAACCAGCCCCCACCACTTTAATACGGCGTGGCTTACCGTAAAATTTTTGAACTTCTAATAATTTAGCATTCAAATAGAATGCAAGCAAGAATGTAAAGATATTATCTGATTTTATCAATCGATTTAATTTTTTATTACATAAGTTTTTCAAAAAATTTGAATAAATTATAAACAAAAATCTTTAATTCTTGTACCAGAATTTTTACTTCTTCATCACTTATTGTTCTTTAAAAAGCGAAATTTTTATATATTTTATTTATGTAATAAGGATTTAGCTTGTAATAAAGAATTAAATGAATTTGCAATTTATGATATATGTAATTCTTGGTTTTTTAAACCAATATTATGAATATTACTACAAATTTTTATATTCAGCGAATAAACTTTAATTAAAAATTATAAATTTTAATTAAAGTTTATCAGGGTATAAAGTATTTATATAATAAATAGTGATAATAATAAGTTACTTATATTAAGTATTAATACTTGTTGATTTTTTTGATTTAGTCAATTTTTATTCAATCTTTATTTAAGAGTTAGGTAAATATCTATAATTAGTATATTAAATACTATTTAATATAAATTAGATTTAAACTTATATGATTAGTTTTACAAATATTAATTTATATTTTAATTTATTTTTATAATAAATTAAAATATAAATTAATATTTGGTATATAAATTATTATTAGAATAATTGCAAAATTAAATTATTCTATATATATAAAACAACTTAAAATTATAAAAGATGTAATTAAATTAATCATAAAACTTTTAGGTAAATATTTCAAGATTAATAAGAATAATTTAATTGAATTATTTGTATATTAAAATATACATTATTTAGTATATAAATTTGAAGAGTTACTTATTTAATTGAGAATAGATATTATTGAGTAGATATATAGAAAATTTATTATAATTTTTTTAATTTAACTCAAATGCCAAAAATATCATTTAAGTTAGTAAATTAAATATTTTATTCTTAATATATATAAAAACTATAATTTAATTATATTTAAATTATAGTTTTTAATGTTTAGAATTTGTAAATTTATATTATTAATGAATGATAATTTAAATATTAAAATAATATATTATATAAGATAAATTTTTATAAAAAATTAAAAATTTGTTGATTCAATTTTAAAATTTTTAATAATAAAACTTATAATAAAAACTATTTTTTAATAAGGATTAAGTATGAAACTTGCAATTATTGGATGTGGAAACATTGTGCTTAAAGAACATATCCCAGCTCTAATTGCATTAGGTTTAAAAATTAATGGGTTATGTGATTTATCAATAGATAATATTAACAAAGTAAAAGATTTACTTAAATATGATGTCCCTATGTTTTTATGTTATAGAAAACTTATTAATGAAATAAAACCTAATATAGTTTTAATGGCACTTCCGCATAATACATATTATGAGGTATTAAATTATTGTAGTAAGTTTCCTATGAAAATTATTAAAGAAAAACCATTCGCATTAACATTATCTCAATCGAAAATATTTAGTGATTTTTCTCGTGGCAAATATTTTAAAATTTTTACAGTTTGTCAAAAAAGATATACATCTGCATATGAAATTTTAAAAAGAGAGATACAAAATACATATGAAAAAATATCTCATTTAAAAATAAGATATACCATTCCTAGTAAAAATCCAAATGGAAATTGGCGTAGCCGTTATTTTACCTCTGGTGGGGGAGTATGGTTGGATATGGGATATCATGTTATAGATATAATTAATTATTTTTTTGATGGACAAGAAATTAAAATTAATTATTGTAGATTAATTAATTCCTCTAATGATGATTATGATGTTGATGATACTGCATTTGTTGAACTTGAATGTAATAAAGTTATTATTATTGCTTATATTTCTTGTGTATCAATGGAAAGACATGAAGATATTACTATTTATGGAAACAATAGAATTTATTATTCTAATCCAGAAAAAATAACGATAAAAAATAAACA
>NZ_SZZX01000016.1:0-3060 GCF_009830015.1 Pantoea sp. Mhis
TTTTATTTTGTACTCCATTTTATTAAAAAATTTTCTCAATTGCGAATCAACAGTTGCTGAATCGATGAGTGGTTTTCTCCTCCAAAGTTGGAAAGGTTATAGCTATTTAAGGAGCCGTTTTACTTTTAACGTAAAAAGCGCTGTAACACCCCAAGAGTGAATTTTGCATGCCTATGTGTATAAAGTAATACAGAAACTATTTGAAGCGCAAAAAATGGCCTTCAGGAGCTTATAAGAGGTATTCCTGATCTATTGTAGAAGCCAAAAACCACTACAATGAGTTCATCTTCAGTTTGAGGGTTGTAAAAAATTTTACTCGAATTAAAAATCGCGATTGACATAAAAAAATATATGCACCTATTAAAAATTTTTAGGTTTGCTAACTTCTATCAATAAAAATGTTTTCTGTGATATATAAAAAAATGAAGTTTATATCGATAAATTTTTCATCTTATTTTAAATGATTTTAATTTATTTTAATGTTTAATAAATTAAAATTTAGATTTATAATATAAAAATAGATTTTAGATATTTAATCTTATTTATATCTATTTTTAATCTTTTTTTCAAAATAAATCAATGTTCATTTATTTTGAAATTTTCATTTTATTAAACAAATCATTTCTAATTTTGTTATTTTAATATTTTTTTCAAAAAAAAGGCTTTTAATACAAAATTAGAAATAGAAAGTTTTTTATCACAGAAAACATTTTTATTGATAGAAGTTAGCAAACCTAAAAATTTTTAATAGGTGCATATATTTTTTTATGTCAATCGCGATTTTTAATTCGAGTAAAATTTTTTACAACCCTCAAACTGAAGATGAACTCATTGTAGTGGTTTTTGGCTTCTACAATAGATCAGGAATACCTCTTATAAGCTCCTGAAGGCCATTTTTTGCGCTTCAAATAGTTTCTGTATTACTTTATACACATAGGCATGCAAAATTCACTCTTGGGGTGTTACAGCGCTTTTTACGTTAAAAGTAAAACGGCTCCTTAAATAGCTATAACCTTTCCAACTTTGGAGGAGAAAACCACTCATCGATTCAGCAACTGTTGATTCGCAATTGAGAAAATTTTTTAATAAAATGGAGTACAAAATAAAAATATAATTTTATATGAATAAATTTAACATGCGTAGTAAATAATATTATATATACTGCTATAATTATAACTATAGCTATTTTATTAAATAATATATAGAGAGAATCGTTGTTGAATTGATAACTAATATTGAATTCCGACATTTTAAAATAAAGGAGTTACAGTATGAATCAAAATTCAATGTGTGGTAATTGGAAAGAATTTAAAGGTAAGTTAAAGGAACAATGGGGTAAACTTACTGATGAAGATTTAACTGTTATAGATGGAAAACGCGATCAATTAATCGGTAAATTGCAAAAATACTACGGTTATAGCCAAGAAGATGCCGAAACTAAAATTAAAGAGCTAGAAACCAGATATAAACATCACTTGTAAAAATTTCAGCCTGTGCACATTTTAGTGTGCAGGCTGAATAAAATAAATTGCCTTAAGCATAAGATAAAAATTTTTAACCTTACTTAAATTTATATAAATAACTCACTTCTGATATAAAGAAAATCAAATAGATCACTTAATATAAATAATTATGTTAATAAATACATTTTACTATAAATAAATTTTATAAATGTCAAATATATAAGATAGGAAATTAAATTTTAATTATCTAATTATTATATTTAGTAAATATGATCTGTTTAGATCTAAATATCTATAATCATTCTATTTAATTAATATTCTCTTTAACTAACTTATTTAGTATATTAAACATAATTTTAATGACGAAGTATTTCGATACTTAAATATCGCTTTTTAAGCATTATATTAGTTTTTTTGATTATTTTAATATTTAAAGCATATTTATAGATCTCTTGTTCTAGTAGCTTCTTTTATTATAGATAAAATACAAATTCATATTTTCTATTAGGAAAACAATTAATTTTTATCCATATAACGGGGACTTATTAATATCTATCAGATTGTTTTTAATATAATTTATAATTTTTATTTTCTATTTTTGAAGTGAAAATAGGCATTTTATATTTAAATTCTAACAAATAAAACTAAAAAAATTTATATCATTTTTGATAGAAAAAATCAATTAAATATTTTGGGATTTTAAACAATTTGAAATTGTAATTCACTTTCTAAATAATTATAGATTTCATTTTTATTTTATTGTTATTTTTGTCTCTTAGGTTTAAGAATAATATTTAAGAGTCAATAAATGAATATATCCAAATATAGTTCTACTTCTTTTATTCCTTTTTTGTACATTAAAACGTACTTTAAAATTGCTTCATATACAGATTTAATATTGCCCAATAAAAGCGAATTTTGAAAAAGGAAAAATTGCTATATTTTCTTGTGAAAAAGATTGTGTATAAGTTTATTATAAGTTGATTTTTAGGAACCGTATATATATTTAAATAAATATACTATATTAACAATAGTAATTTACTATATACATTTAAGTAAAGAAAAGATTTTTAATATATACTTTACTATATAATAAGTCTTTATTATAATTAAGCCTGTTAAGACTGTGGATAACTTTATTTTTTAGAGGATCATTAGTGCATAAATATTGTCTTATTTGGGTGTTTTATTTTGTACTCCATTTTATTAAAAAATTTTCTCAATTGCGAATCAACAGTTGCTGAATCGATGAGTGGTTTTCTCCTCCAAAGTTGGAAAGGTTATAGCTATTTAAGGAGCCGTTTTACTTTTAACGTAAAAAGCGCTGTAACACCCCAAGAGTGAATTTTGCATGCCTATGTGTATAAAGTAATACAGAAACTATTTGAAGCGCAAAAAATGGCCTTCAGGAGCTTATAAGAGGTATTCCTGATCTATTGTAGAAGCCAAAAACCACTACAATGAGTTCATCTTCAGTTTGAGGGTTGTAAAAAATTTTACTCGAATTAAAAATCGCGATTGACATAAAAAAATATATGCACCTATTAAAAATTTTTAGGTTTGCTAACTTCTATCAATAAAAATGTTTTCTGTGATA
>NZ_SZZX01000001.1:0-218381 GCF_009830015.1 Pantoea sp. Mhis
TTATATTTACTTTAATAGTGTATTTTATATCAATAACATAATATCAATTAATTATTAATAATTTTAGTAAATAGAAAACACTAAAGATTACAAGTTAATATATTTTATATATTTTTAAATGAGCTGATTTTAAGTTCTTTTATTTTTAATAAAAGGTTAGAATTTATCTATTTATAAATATATTTTCTTATTATTTAGTTTATTAAAACTAATCAATAAAATTTAACGAATATTTTATTATTAAAATTCTTTATTTATTTCAATCGTTAGTTAACTATATATACTATAATAGTATAACTTTTAATATTAACTATCATAAAGTTAAGTTAAGATTAAACTTATCAACAACAATAATAATGTATTAACATTAATCACGATTGATATATTTATTATTTTAAAAACATTTATTATATATTATATATAATAAATGTTTTTAAAATAATAAATATATACCTAAGTAATATATATATATTTTATATGTAAATATATATTTTATTTTACATCAATTACTTTCAAAAAAGTTAAATATTTTTTGTTCTAATTTATTTTAGAATAATATTTGCTTTTTGTATATATCAACTATATTTAGTTACTAAGATAATTTATCCTATAAAAGATAAAATTAATTTTTACGATAAATATCATTTATTTTAATAAAATTAAGTTAACTCAACAAAGTTGATGTTAGAATATTACAACTATTATTATATGTATATACATATAATAACTATTTATTATTTAATATATATTGAAGTCGAATACTAAATAATATAAACAATTACTTTTATTTATATTAACACCACAGTTAAATCTCTACTGTTTAAGTGTATTAAATCAAAATATATTAATTTAATAAATATTTACTATTTTAAACGAAAAATTAGTTAATATGTATTCTAATTTATAATAATGCAAATATTGTTTTAAAATTTCGTGTATTTTGAAATTTAAAATCCCTAAATAATATATAAAATAGTTATTAATTCCTTTAAAGTTATAAATACACTAATACTATCTAATGGTTTAGTTTAATCATCTTTTCAGGTGTGTTATGAAATTTTCATTCTCTAATAAATGTCTTAAATTACTAAGTAACAATATTAAAATCTTATTAGTTATGACTATATATTCATTACAAGCAACAGAATTACTCAATAGTTCTTATGATATTAGTCGTGAATTATTTATATCTTTAAATTCTCCTTTTCAACAACAATGGAATATAAGCCATCCGAATGATAAATTAATTATTAAGCAATCACATGCAGGTTCTTCAAAACAAGCATTGGCTCTTTTACAAGGTTTACGTGCTGATGTAGTCACTTATAATCAATTTAGTGATGTACAAATATTACATGATAAAGGAAATTTAATTCCAAATTATTGGCAAACTCGTTTACCAAATAATAGTTCACCATTTTATTCTACTATGGCATTTTTAGTACGTAAGGGTAATCCAAAAAAAATTTATGATTGGTCAGACCTAGTGAATAATAATATAAAGATAATTTTATCCAATCCAAAAACATCCGGTAACGGAAGATATGCTTATCTTGCTGCTTGGGGAGCTACTGATATGTTAAATGCTAACAATAAAATTAAAACTAAAACCTTTATGACAAAATTACTCAAAAATATTGAAGTGTTTGATACAGGAGGACGGGGAGCCACAACTACCTTTATCGAACGTGGTTTAGGTGATGTATTAATTAGTTTTGAATCAGAAGTAAATAATATTTATAACCAATACGATAAAGAAAAATATGAAATTATTGTTCCTAAAACAAATATTAAAGCAGAATTTCCAGTAGCTTGGATAGATAAAAATATTAAACATAATGGTACAAGCAAAGTTGCTAAAGCTTATCTAAATTATTTATATACTCCTGAAGCGCAAAAGATCATGATACATTTTCATTATCGTGTAAATAATTCATATTTAATGAGCATAAAAAAAGCTTATTTTCCGCAAATCATACTGTTCAATATCAACGATACTTTTGGAAGTTGGAATAATGTAATGAAAACTCATTTTTCTGTTGGCGGTGAGTTAGAAACACTACTAGCAAAAGGACGTAATTAATGGTGATTATATCATTAAAAAATCGAGTTTTACCAGGTTTTACTTTAAGTCTTGGAACTAGTTTGTTATTTATTTGTTTAATATTATTATTACCTATTAGTACATTATTATTACAATTATCACACATCACTTTTACACAATATTGGCAAATAATAACTAATCCTCAGCTTATTGCTGCATATAAAGTTACAATTTTATCAGCAAGTGTTGCATCCATTTTTAATGGAATATTTGGTATGCTAATAGTTTGGATTATCACGCGTTATCGTTTTTTCGGAAGAATTTTAATCGATAGCTTAATAGATTTACCATTTGCATTACCAACAGCAGTAGCTGGATTAACTTTATCAGCATTATTCTCCGTAAACGGTTGGTATGGACGATGGTTAGCACATTTTGGTATCAAAATATCTTATACTTGGTTAGGGATTACAATAGCTATGATCTTCACCAGCATACCATTTGTAATCCGCACTGTACAACCAGTGTTAGAAGATTTAGCACCTGAATATGAAGAAGTAGCAGGAACTTTAGGAGCAACATCTTGGCAATGTTTTTATCGAGTTATATTACCTGAAATTACACCATCACTATTTACGGGGATTGCCTTATCATTTACACGTAGTCTTGGAGAATTTGGTGCTGTTATTTTTATAGCAGGTAATATTGCATGGAAAACAGAAGTAACATCATTGATGATTTTCGTAAAATTACAAGAATTTGATTATCCAGCAGCTAGTGCTATTGCTTCAGTAATTTTAATGGTTTCATTGATATTACTTTTTATTATTAATATGTTACAAAGTAGCTTTGGTAAACGTATAGGAGGCTCTTAATGAATAAGATATCCAAACTAAAGCAACTTTTGACTAAACATAACCAAATAAAATGGATTCAGTTTTCATTAATAATTATTGGTAATCTATTTTCCATCTTATTATTACTAATTCCAATGATTTCAATTTTTTTTGAAGCATTCCATCATGGGTTAATTATTATTATTAATAATTTAAAAAATACTGAAATGCTTCATGCTATTTGGTTAACAATTTTAGTATCTTTAATTACTGTTCCCATTAACTCACTATTTGGTATGCTATTAGCTTGGTTGGTAACACGCTTTCAATTTTTTGGTCGTCAATTTTTATTAACTTTATTTGATATTCCTTTTGCTGTATCTCCTGTTGTAGCAGGTTTAATGTATCTATTATTGTGGGGAATTAACGGTCCTATTGGTAGTTGGCTTGATATGTATAATATCAAAATTATGTTTTCATGGCCTGGTATAATATTAGCGACTATTTTTGTTACTTGTCCTTTTATAGTTCGCGAACTAGTACCAATAATGATTAGTCAAGGAAATTATGAAGATGAAGCAGCAATTTTGTTAGGTGCTTCTGGATGGCAAATGTTTTGGAAAGTTACATTCCCAAATATTAGATGGGCGTTATTCTACGGTATTGTATTAACTAACGCTCGTGCAATTGGTGAATTTGGTGCCGCTTCAGTGGTATCTGGATCAATTCGTGGTGAAACTTACACCTTACCACTTCAAGTTGAATTACTACATCAGGATTATAATACTGTAGGATCATTTACAGCAGCTTCATTATTAGCAATGATGGCAATTGCAACCTTATTTATAAAAAATTTAATACAGTGGCGTTTAAAGCAACAACAGAGATGCTGATAGGAGAGAAAACAGATATGAGTATTGAGATCAAACAAATTAATAAAGTATTTGGATGTATTTCAGTGTTAAAAAACATATCCTTAAATATTCCTTCTAGTCAAATGATGGCTTTATTAGGTCCATCAGGTTCTGGTAAAACTACATTATTACGTATTATTGCTGGATTAGAGTATCAAGATAGTGGTCAAATTTATTTTCATGGAAAAAATGTCAGCTATCTACATGCACGTGATCGTCAAGTAGGTTTTGTATTTCAGAATTATGCACTTTTTCGACATATGACGGTATTTGACAATATTGGTTTTGGATTAAAAATTCTTCCTCGTCATAAGCGACCTCATATGAAGGAAATCAAACAACGTGTAATACGTCTATTGGAGATGGTTCAATTAATACATTTAGCACAACGTTTTCCATCACAGCTTTCTGGAGGTCAAAAACAACGTGTGGCATTAGCACGCGCATTAGCGGTAGAACCACAAATTTTATTACTTGATGAACCATTTGGTGCATTAGATGCACAGGTACGTAAAGAATTAAGACGTTGGTTACGTCAACTTCACGAAGAATTAAAATTTACTAGTGTATTTGTTACTCATGATCAAGAAGAAGCAATGGAAATAGCTAATATCATTGTAGTAATGAATCAAGGAACTATCGAACAGGTTGGTATTCCAAATGATGTATGGCATATTCCAGCAAACCGTTTTGTTCTAGAATTTCTTGGAGAAGTAAATCGCTTTGAAGGAACTATATATGGTTCAGAATGTTGTATTGAGACATATTGCTGGCCATTAAATTATACGCCAGTTTATCAAGGTAATGTGGAATTACTTTTACGTCCTTGGGAAATTGATATTTCTAAAGAAAGTAAACCTGAAACACCTTTACCTGTACAAGTATTGGATACAAGACCACGTGGTTATTTTTGGCAATTAACTGTGCAACCTAATGGTTGGCATAATAAATCTTTTTCATTATTATATAATGAAAAAGATATTTCACCTATTCAAGGTGAATTGTTATTTATTGGCTTACGTCAAGCACGACTTTATCACGGTAATTGTTCTATTTATCCTATTGTTTTTACTACAAATACTTAAAAGTATATTTAAATCAAGATGTAATATTCATAATAATTCAATTATTACATGATTAATTAAACAATTACACTTTATCTTTTATTCTAGTTTTATAAAATTAGATTATAAATGTTAAACAATAATTTTTTATAAATTTTATATTAATATATGAAAGAATTTTTAAAAAATAAAAATTGTTTCATATTTAAAATATGTTGTTTAACATTATCTTAAATTAAGATATCTTAATTTAGATTATTCACACTAAGTTAAATTGAAATCCTTTTCAATTTAATGATTTTAATTTCTAAAAACGGCACACGAACTATTAATACTATTGGTGCCGTCCTATTATCTATTAATTGATTATTTATTTTTTAACGCGAATAATTACAGTTTCTCCTAATGTCGCATAACCGACAAACTTGGTCATACTCTTAATTTCATCCATATTTGAAACTACCACTGGAGTTAATGTAGATTTTGCTTTTTTTTCAAGTAAAGGTAAATCAAATTCAATTATTACATCACCTTTTTTTACTTTTTGACCTTCTTTAAGAATTCGCTTAAAACCTTCTCCTTTTAGCTCAACTGTATCAATACCGAAATGAACAAATAATTGAATACCATCATCAGATTCGATTGAAAAAGCATGATTAGTTTCAAAAATTTTATCAATAGTTCCATCAATTGGTGCAGCCAATTTGTTTCCAATTGGTTTAATTGCAATACCATCACCGACTATTTTTTCAGCAAATACTACATCAGGTACTTCTTCAATGTTTACAATTTTTCCTGAAACAGGAGCAACAATATCAATTGTTCCTAACATATTTTCTGATTTATCGCCAAAAATTTTAGAAAACAGACCCATGTTCTTCTCCTAGCAGTCATTAAAAACCCATGACTTATAAATTAGCTAAACCTTTTTTGTATTAAATCTATTTACTAACTTCATTAAATCTTCCGCTGTAGGTTGAGCTAGAGCCTGTTCTGCTAATACCTTCGCATCTTCATAATTAGCATGACGAATAATATTTTTTATAATTGGAATTGAAACAGCATTCATGCTAAATTCATCTAGACCCATACCCAACAATAATAGTGTAGCACGTTCATCTCCTGCAAGCTCACCGCACATGCTAGTCCATTTACCTTCTGCATGTGATGCCTCAATTACTTTCTTAATTAGAATAAGAACAGATGGTGTCATAGCGTTATAAAGATGTGCAATCAAATCATTATTACGATCCACCGCTAAAGTATATTGAGTAAGATCATTCGTACCAATACTGAAGAAATCGACTTCTTTTGCTAAATGATGTGCAATTAATGCTGATGCTGGTGTTTCAATCATAATTCCTATTTCAATTGTATTATCAAAAAGTTTATTTTCTTGATATAATTGTTTTTTTAATATTTCTATATCATTTTTAAGATTACGTACTTCTTCAACTGAAATAATCATTGGAAACATAATGCGTAATTTACCAAATGAAGAAGCACGTAAAATAGCACGTAACTGAGTATATAAGATATCTTTTCTCTTCATAGAAATACGAATGCCTCGCCAACCAAGAAATGGATTTGTTTCTTGTGGGAGATCCATGTATGATAAATTTTTATCACCACCAATATCCAAAGTGCGAATAATTAATGATTGTGAACCTATTGATTCTGCAATAGCTTGATAGGATGTAAATTGTTTTTCTTCGTTTGGCATAGTAGTACAGTTCATAAATAAAAATTCAGTACGATACAATCCTATACCTTCAGCACCATTACGTTTTGCATTCATTATATTTTGCATCTTACTAATGTTAGCGCATAATTTAACTCGATGACCATCTAACGTAATTGAGGGTAAATCTTTCAAATTTCCTAATTTATATTTTTTATAAATATGTTTTTTTTGAAGAGATTTTAATTGTTTTTGAATTATATGATTAGGATTAATATAAATTTTATTATTTAACGCATCTAAAATTAAAAAATCATTTTTTTTTACAATTGAAGTTATATTCCCTGTTGCTACGATAGCTGGTATTTCCAAAGAACGTGCTATAATAGAAGTGTGTGAAGCATAACTACCTAAATCTGTAATAAAACCTAATACTTTTTGTCGATTAAGTTGAGAAATTTCTGCTGCTGTCAGATCTTTCGCTATTAGAATGGACTCTTTAGTAATTAAAGTTAGATCAATAATCTGCAAACCTAAGATATTCTGTAATAAACGTTTACCAATATCACGAACATCAATAGCTCGTTCTTTTAAATATGAATCACTTAGTTTTTCTAATGTTTTAACTTGTTCATTAATTATAGAATATACAGCAGTATCTGCTGTCATATGTTCGATTTTTATTAAATCGATTACTTCTTTTTCTAATTCTTTATCTTCAAGTAAAATAATATAACCATCAAAGATATTAGCCTTTTCTTCGCCTAACTTTTTCTCAACTTTGTATTTAATAATTTGTAGCTGTTGAACTGTATGATCTCTTCCTTTAAAAAAACGACAAATCTCTAATTTAACTTGACTATTAGTAATTTTTTGATTATTAATAACAATTTTTTCTTCTTTTAATAAAAATGCTTTACCACAAGCAATTCCTGGTGAGGCTAAAATGCCTGAAAGCATAAATTTACCTCTTAATAAAATTAACTTTTACTTCAATAGGAGTAATGATTTAATTGAAATTCAGAAAAATTATTTTAATTTAGCCATTAATCTTACTAAATGTTTTATTGCTTCTTGTTCATCTTCACCTTCAGCACATAAAGTAATAATTGTACCTTCAGTTAATATTAAAGTTTGTAGTTTAAACAAACTTTTTGCATTGGCAGAATTTCCATTAGAAATTACTTTAATTTCAGAATTAAAAATTCTAGCTTCTTTTACAAATTGAGCTGCAGGTCGCGTATGAAGGCCATTAGGTGTGGTAATCGTAATTTTTTGCTGAAACATTTTTAGCTCATTGAAACTGTAACTTTAAATCTAAGTTATTATCTAAACTGTTAGAAACTATTACTGTTTATATTGCTACGCATAAAACATAGTAAATTACTTATATCATTTTTTGTAATAAATTAAAATTAATTTAATATAAAATCTATTATATACTTAATTAATGAAGTCATGATGTTATTTTTTAGCATTAATTAATTAATGTTTTTTAATTTATTTAAATTTTCATATTTTAAAATGATAAATAAAATAATTAATGCATAAAAAATAACATTAGTTATAATTAAATTAATTTAAAATTAAAAATTTATTAATTCTTATTAATACGGATATAATTGTTAATTATAGACATATAATTAACAATTATATTATCTTTAGTCAGATAAATCTTTAAATAAATCTGTACTTAAATAACGTTCTCCGGAGGAAGGTAATATTACTACCATATCTTTATTTATGAATTTTCTTTCCTTTTGTAAGGTTAGTGCAGCTGCAACTGCAGCACCTGAAGATATGCCTGCTAAAATACCTTCCTCTTTCATTAGCAAACGAGCAATATCAATAGCTTTATTATTAGTAATAGTGACAACATGATCTACCAGATTTAAATCTAAATTCTTTGGTATAAAACCAGCTCCAATACCTTGAATCTTATGTGAACCAGGTTTGATTTTTTCTCCTGCTAAAGTTTGAGATATAACTGCTGAATCTGTAGGTTCTACTGCTACAGTAATTAAATCTTTTTTATTTTTAATATTTTTAATATAGTGACTAACTCCAGTTAAAGTTCCTCCAGTACCTACACCAGCTATAAATACATCAAATTTACCATCTGTATCTTTCCAAATTTCTGGACCAGTTGTTTTTTGATGAATTTCTGGATTAGCTGGATTACTAAATTGTTGTAATAATACATATCTATTTGAATCTGTAGTTATAATTTCTTCGGCTTTCTTGATAGCTCCTGTCATACCTGTTGCACCTTCCGTTAATATTAAATTTGCTCCCAGCGCTTTTAATAACTTACGTCGCTCAAGTGACATTGTTTCTGGCATTGTTAATGTTAATTTATAACCACGAGCTGCTGCTACATAAGCTAAAGCAATACCAGTATTACCACTAGTAGGTTCAATTAATTCAAGTTCCGTTCTTAAAATTCCACGTTTTTCTGCATCCCAGATCATGTTAGCACCGATACGGCATTTAACGCTAAAACTTGGATTACGTGATTCAATTTTTACTAAAATACGTCCCTTTCCTATGCGGTTAAGACGAACTAAAGGTGTATGCCCAATTGTTAAAGAATTATCGGAATAAATATTACTCATGACTTATCCTTAGATAGATAAATATAAATAAATATTAATGTGTAATTATTTTTAAAATTTATATATATATATTTATACAGGTGAATATATATAAATAAAATCGAAGTTTATGTTTTATTGATTATTAAAATAATTAATTATATTTATAGTATATTGAATAATCATAAATATAAATATATTATATATATATATAACTAATATTAAATTAATCTAATTAATATAGAAATCTACATAATATTTTATACAAATAAAAGTTTATGTTATCTAAATTCAATATACATTTAATTAGAAATTAAATATATATTGAATTTAGATAACAATTTATTCTATAAATATTATCTAATATAATTATTAAATTTTAGTAATATATCCTATATAAAATAATATATATGATGAATATATTTTAACAAAATTAGATAGTTAATAGTAACTTAAGCTTATCATATCTAAAGTTACTATTAACTATAAATAAAGCTAAATAATAGGTTATATATAACTTATTAAAAGAAATATATCATTTAAAATCAATTAATATTGCTTAAATATTCAATTAATAATTGCATGAATATATATTAAGATAATTATAGAAATAAAATTTATTTATAAATTATTTAATCAATATAAGCAGTAACGTTTTAAAACAAATAGATATATTTATAATATATTTATTTTAATCTATATAATAACCAATTAATTCAGTTCATCTAGTTTAATTTAAGTATTTCAACCAAACTTATTAAGTGTTTATACTTTAAATTCTCTAAATAAATATATATTTTATAATATTATTATTCAGTCTATAATCTTAATAAGATTGATTATTAATAACCTGATATTAATAAAATTATATAATTATATAGTTTTATATAAATCAATTTAAGTACTATACTTAAATAAGTTTTAATACAAAAACTTTCCTTTTAAGGAAAAATTTTAATATCAATTGGTTATGTTTGAATTTTTCAATAATTAATAAAAATATAATTAGATAAATGCAATATGATAAAATCAATTCAAAAAAAAATTAACAAACTAAAAACTAAATTACGTTATCATGAACATCTGTATTATACAAATAATACATCAGAACTTCCTGATGTAGAATACGATGAATTAATGTTTCAATTACAAAAATTAGAAAATGCATATCCAGAAATGATCTCTTCCGATTCTCCAACACAAAGAGTGGGAAATAAGCCAATCGCTATTTTTGATCAAATTTATCATCAAATACCTATGTTGTCACTTGACAATACTTTTGATGAACTTGGATTTTTAGCTTTTAATAAACGAGTGCAAGATGATTTGGATCATATAGATCCAATCATATATTGCTGTGAACTTAAATTAGATGGAGTTGCTGTTAGTCTTGTATATGAAAATAAAACACTAATATATGGATCAACTCGTGGTGATGGACTTAAAGGTGAAAATATTACAGCTAATATATGCACTATTTGTGATATTCCGCTAAATTTACAAGGCAATAATATCCCTCAGAGAATTGAAGTACGTGGTGAAGTATTTATGAGCAAAAAAAGTTTTGAGAAATTAAATTCCGAAGCTCGACGTACAAAAAGTAAATTATTTTCTAATCCACGTAATGCAGCAGCTGGCTCGTTAAGGCATATTGATCCTCTTGTTACATCTAAACGTTCACTTAATTTTTTTTGCTATGGAATAGGTCTAATAGAAGGAGGAGAAATGCCAATTAGTCATTGGCAATGTCTTCAACAAATAAAAAGCTGGGGATTACCAGTTAACGAGCATATCTTACTAACAGATAATATTAATGAAATATTTGCATTTTATTGGCATATACAATATAAACGTTCTAAACTTAAATTTGATATTGATGGTATAGTAATTAAAGTTAATTCACAAGAATTCCAAAAAAAATTAGGTTTTTCATCGCGAGCTCCACGTTGGGCAATAGCATTTAAATTCCCTGCACAGGAACAAACAACATTTGTTATAGATGTTAATTTTCAAATTGGTCGTACAGGTATAATTACTCCAATTGCTTATCTACAACCAGTAAAAATTGCAGGGGTTATAGTTAGTAAAACTACATTATACAACTTTAATGAAATTATACGTCTTGGACTACATATCGGAGATAAAGTAGTTATCCGTCGGATTGGAGATGTAATTCCTAAAATAGTCCATATAATATTATCCGAAAGATCTAAAAATACAAGGAAGATTACATTACCTAATTATTGTCCAGCCTGTGGTTCAGAACTTAAAAATATAGAAGGACAATCAATAATTCGTTGTTCTGGTAACATAACAACATGTAAAGCACAGCTTAAAGAAGCTCTCAAGCATTTTATATCTCGTCGTGCTATGAATATTAAAGGGATAGGAGATAAAATTATTGATCAGTTGGTTGATAAAGAATATGTTAAAACGGCAGCAGATTTATTCCGTTTAACAATAAATCAACTTAAAACATTAGAAAATATAGGTTATAAAACATCCCAAAAAATAATTAATACATTAGATCATTCTAAAATTACTACTTTACCGCATTTTTTATATGCACTAGGTATTCGAGAAGTAGGAGAATCAACAGCTACTAATTTAGCTAAATATTTTGGTAAATTGGAAAAACTAATGAATGCTAGCATTAGTGAATTAATGATGATACCAAACATTGGAAAAGTTGCAGCAGAGCATATTCATCATTTTATGAATCAACAAATTAATCGTCTTCTCATTCAAGATCTAACTAAAAATATAGGTATAGATTTCTTAGAAACAGATATTATTAATAATAATCAGTTAAATAATCCATTTTTTGGTAAAAAAATAGTATTAAGTGGAATATTATCGCAAATGAATCGTAATGATGTCAAAACACATTTAATAACATTAGGAGCTAAAATAAACAGCACGTTATCTAAAAAAACTGACTTATTAATTATTGGTAATAAATCTAACAATAAACTAATAAAAGCACAAGAATTAGGTATTTCAATAATAAATGAACAAGAAATGATATTGATATTTAAAAAATATATAACAAAATAAAATATATGAATAACCTAATTAAAATAATATTTTCAAAAATATTTATATAAATTCAAAATAAATTCAATTATTATATCGATTAATAAATTAAATTTATTAATTATCATATTTCTCATATACAGTTGAACAATAAACGAATCAACTATTAGTTGAAACTGATGGAAGATTATTAGAGACAATAACGTTGCTAGTACTAAGTTAATAGAAAATAGGATATTCATCATAAGTACAAGTTGATTATTTTTTTAAATCAAAAACATTAGCACTAATTCGTAATCATGATGAAATCTAAACAATGTTAAAATTCTATGGTTATTAAGTAATTTATGAAAATAAACAAAAATTCATACTAAAATCAATGATAAACTATGAATGTTTAAATATTATCAAATTACATTTAGTAGTGCATCACTAAATATATTATAAATTACTAACATAATTGGAATTTCATCTATTTTATTGATAATTTTTTATATTTTATCATCTAGTTATTAGTACATATACCCGATAAATAATCGATCATAAATGCAACAAATAATTATATTAGCATTTTATGCTATGTTCTAAATTATTATTTAATATATCTTGATATTGATTTATAATTAGATTTATTAGCATAAGTAAAATAAAATACCAAGTAAATTAAATGTAGAAGAACTACAATTTCAGCAATTACTTTGCTTCCTGCCATCAAAGTAAAAGCCATAGATGATTTCACAATTGTTAGTAAAAGAGATAAAACCTATATAAATTTTCACTATTAGTAATAGGATTCCAATTGATTAAAAGGACATCCAGTATGACAAATACTATGTATTTACTGCACATATTCCAAAGTTATGATTATAGATCATGAGTAATTCAGATAATTTTTCTATAAGAAAAACTCTACACATAAAAAATAAAATAGCAATAACTATTAAATTTAATAAATATGAATAAATAATAAAGTTGTTACTATCTAGCAAACAACTAGCTAATGTTATTGTAATTATTAATTATATGATAACAGAATCAAATTCTAAAATTTTATTGAAATAAACTATTTTAATATTTTTAGTTTATTAATTTATTAGTTACTGATTGTTAACAGATTAACTGTTAATCGAAATTAAATAATAACTTATAGTGTAATTAACATGGATACTAAGAATTAGATATACTGAAAATATATAGGCGCTAGTTTGTTGTAATTGGACTGTATATTAAATTAATTTAACCACAAGAATATAGATTTTATTTATATAAATTTTAAATTTATACATCATAAAATAAATGATGTAGGTAATGGCGGATTCGAACCGCCGACCCTCTCCTTGTAAGGGAGATGCTCTACCAGCTGAGCTAATCACCTATATATTTGATGACATAGCATACATAGAACAATTCTATGATTAAATTATACTTTATAAGTTAAGATGCCTACCGTTTTATAATTATAAAAGATTATACTTCCTTATTAAAAGGAGTCAATAGTTTTAAGCTTATATATTTCTAGTAGAAATTATATTGATATATCAAATAATATAGTTACTTTATTGATATCTAGTAATTTAGATACATAGTATCTTGAATATATTAAAAAAATTTCTTATTATTTAATATAATTGTATGTCTATATTTAAGGGAATAATGCATGGAAATTAAAACAAGATTTGCTCCTAGTCCAACTGGTTATCTACACATAGGAAGTGCACGTACTGCACTTTATTCCTGGCTTTATTCTCGCCATAATAAAGGAAAATTTATTTTACGTATTGAAGATACTGATTCAGAACGATCTACTTTAAATAGTATTTCATCAATTATAGATAGTATGAAGTGGTTAGGACTAAACTGGGATGAAGGACCATATTATCAAAGTCAACGTACTAATCGTTATTGTGAAGTTATTAATGATATGTTAAAAGCTGGAACTGCTTATAAATGCTATTGCTCTAAAGAACGTTTAGATATCTTACGTAATATACAGATTAATAAACGAGAAAAACCACGTTATGATGGATTTTGTCGTAATAAGATATATTCCAATAATATAGATAAACCTTATGTAGTACGATTTAATAATCCTCAAAATGGAACAGTAGCTTTTTATGATCAAATTCGTGGATTGATTGAATTTAGTAATCAAGAATTGGACGATTTAATAATTTGTCGTACTGACGGTTCACCGACTTATAATTTTTGCGTAGTAATAGATGATTGGGATATGGGTATTACTCATGTTATTCGTGGTGAAGAACATATTAATAATACACCACGACAAATCAATATATTAAAAGCTATTGGTGCTAAAATTCCTACTTATGCCCATCTTTCAGTAATTTTAGATAGTGATGGGAAAAAACTTTCAAAACGCTGTAATGCAATAGATGTAATGCAGTATCGCGATGATGGTTATTTATCTGAAGCGTTTCTTAATTATTTAGTACGTTTAGGTTGGTCACATGGTAATCAGGAAATATTCAGTCTATCTGAAATGATTGCACTTTTTAATTTTAATACAGTTAGTAAATCTGCTAGTAAACTAAATATTAAAAAATTAAAATGGCTTAATCAATATTACATTAATAATTTACCACTAAATTATATTGAACAAGAGTTACAAAGGCATACCAGAAAACAAAAAATAAATATTAATAATGGACCAAATTTATCCAAATTAATTACTTTAGTACGAAAACGTTCTCAAACTCTATTAGAAATTGCTATATCTTATAAATATTTTTATGAAGAATTTGATATCTTTAATATAGAAGTTGCAAAAAAATATTTGCGTCCAAATATTAGATCTCCATTAGAATTAATACGTAATAAATTAGCTGTTATTGAGGATAATCAATGGATTATAGAAAACATACGTAACGTTATACAAGATACTGTTGATAATTTAAATTTCAGCATGAATATATTAGGTATAGCACTTCGTGTTGCTCTTACCGGTCAATGTAAATCACTATCATTGGATATCATTATAGAAACTATTGGGCGTAAGCGTAGTATTGCACGTATTAATCAAGCTCTAAAATTTATAGATAAACTTTAAGTTGAATTTAAATTCTTAAAAAAATTATTTTTATATATTTTTATAGATTGTTATTTTATTTAATAAAATTAAATGTTATTTAAAATCAAACATTAAAAGAATAAGTTTAATTTATATATTTTATGTAAACCATATTTAATTATATAGTATTTAATACTTAATAAGTATATTAAATAAAATTATTTAAAGTTTATTAAATTTACGCTTCATAAATTTAATAACAATCTAAAATTAATTGACATATAACAGGATATTATGTAAAATAAAGATTGATTATTTTATAATCGGAGAGGGGCTATAGCTCAACTGGCAGAGCACTTGTATGGCATACAAGAGGTCAGCGGTTCAATTCCGCTTAGCTCCATGTTATTTTTCTTATCTTCTAGAATAACCTCATTAATATATATAAGAAATTAGCAAATACTAATTTATATTTAGTACTAGTAAATCATTAATGGGTAAAATTATTGTTTAGTTAATATAAATTTAAACTTAAGAATAATTAAATTAGAGATACTAAAAATGAACATAATTTTTTTAGAACATTATACAATAAAAATATAGTGCATATGTAAAATTGTATACAAATTTAAATAATTTCTTTTTATAACTTTATATATAGCAAATACTATATATTATAGTAGGGTCTATTTAGTAACAAAAAAATAAATATTTCAAAATGTAAAAAATTTAATGAGCATTAATGAATATTTAAAATAAGGTCAAAAATATGTTAGAAGGTTGCAACGTTGCACGTGCTGCTCGCGGAGCAAGAAAAATTAAACTTACTTTATTAGGACCAGCTTTCATTGCCGCCATTGGTTATATTGATCCAGGTAATTTTGCCACTAATATTCAAGCAGGTGCCGCTTACGGTTATAATTTATTATGGGTAGTTGTATGGTCTAATTGCATGGCTATGTTGATTCAGTTAATGTCTGCTAAGTTAGGTATTGCTACAGGAAAAAATCTTGCAGAACATATTCGTGATAGCTTTCCACGTCCTGTAGTATGGTTTTACTGGGTACAAGCAGAAATCATTGCCATGGCTACAGATCTTGCTGAATTTATCGGAGCAGCACTTGGTTTTAAAATATTACTAGGTATATCGCTTTTACAAGGAACAATATTAACTGCAATAGCTACTTTTCAAATTCTAATGTTACAAAATCATGGACAAAAACCATTAGAAATTGTTATTGGTAGTTTATTATTATTTGTTACTGCTGCTTATATTGTTGAACTATTTTTTTCTCAACCAAAAGCGAGTGAATTAATTATAGGAATGATATTGCCATCATTGCCTAACTTCGGTGCTGTATTTCTTGCTGCAGGTGTATTAGGTGCAACGATTATGCCACATGTAATTTATTTACATTCAGCACTAACACAAAATGGTAATAGTGATAATAAAGAACAAATTTATTCATCTACTAAATTAGATGTAGTAATTGCAATGACTATTGCAGGTTTTGTAAACCTTGCCATAATGTCAATGGCTGCAGCTGTTTTTCATTTGAATGGACATACTAAGATTATTGATTTAAATGACGCTTACTTAACATTACAGCCATTATTAAGTCATGCTGCAGCGTTAGTTTTTGGTTTAAGCTTAGTAATTGCAGGTTTATCATCTACTGTTGTGGGTACTCTTGCTGGTCAAGTAGTAATGCAAGGATTTATTAGATTACAAATTCCTATTTGGTTACGACGTATTATTACTATGTTACCTTCCTTTTTCGTTATTTGGATTGGTTTAGACCCTACAAATATCTTACTAATAAGTCAAGAAATCTTGAGTTTTGGTATTGCACTAGCATTAGTTCCTTTGTTATTATTTACTGGTAATCCTGATATTATGGGCGATAAATTTGTAAATTCACGAATAATTCAAAATACCGGTCATGTAATTGTAATATTAGTAGTAGTTCTTAATCTGTATTTATTAGCAGGAGAATTGTTTAGTTGGTAATTTTACCGTATATTCATCTTATAAATATATAAATTATCATTTAATTAATTATAACTTTTAAAACTAGATAATTAGTACTTTTAACTAATATTAAAATATAAGAATTTTGGTTTAAAGAACATTTAAAAGCTCTAATAATAAAGATTATATCTTATAGCATGTAAATTAATTTCATAACTCCAAATTATTTTATAAAGTAATATAATTAATACATTTAACTATTTATTATTAATCATAAATAATATTAGAATTAATAATTTTATTAGCTATAATAGCTAAGCTAATTTTTTGAAGTTAATTATTAATAAATAAAATTTAATTTATATATAAAAGTCAATTACATAACTGATATATATAAATATATTACTAGAATAAAACTATGAAGATATATATCATCAAAATGATAGGTATCAATCTGATTAAAGCTAATATCACATGCTTATCTTGAGTTTAAGACTAGTTGCTTATTTATTAATTAGTATCTTAATAATAGTTTTTGCTATTGTTCTACCATTAGTAATAAATTTAAGTGGAGCAGCAAGAGAATGACAAGATACGCTTTAGTAGGTGATGTAGGTGGAACTAATACCAGATTGGCATTATGTGAAATAAATAGCGGCATTATATCTCAAGTAAAAACATTTCTGACAGCGGAATACGCTAATCTAGAATTAGTCATTAAAGAATATTTAAATAAACAGCAGCTGAATATTATAAATAGTTGTATAGCTATTGCTTGTCCTATTAAACACGATTGGATAGAAATGACGAATCGTAAATGGGCATTTTCTATACAGCAAATGAAAGAAAACTTAGGATTATCACATCTTGAAATTATCAATGATTTTACTGCAATTTCTATGGCTATTCCAATGCTTACTAAAAACGATATAATTCAATTTGGTGGAAAATTACCGATAAAAAATAAACCAATTGCAATCTATGGTGCAGGAACTGGATTAGGAGTTAGCTATTTAGTACAAATAGACAAAAGATGGGTTAGTTTTGCAGGTGAAGGAGGTCATGTAGATTTTGCGCCTAATAGTCAAGAAGAATCTGATATTCTAAATATACTACGTAACGAAATGGGACATGTTTCGGCTGAACGTGTGCTTTCTGGTGCTGGTTTAGTTAATTTATATCGTGCTATTGTAAAATCAAATCATCGAGAACCTATTTTTCTTAGACCAAAAGATGTTACTGAACGAGCTCTTGAATCTAGTTGTATAGATTGTAGACGAGCTTTAACTCTTTTTTGTATTATCATGGGTCGTTTTGGTGGAAATTTAGCATTAAATCTTGGTACTTTTGGAGGGGTATACATTGCAGGAGGCATCGTACCACGTTTTCTAGAATTTTTTAAAGCATCAGGTTTTAGGGCTGCTTTTGAAGATAAAGGTCGATTTCGTAATTATCTAATCGATATTCCTGTATATATGATTATGCATGATAGGCCTGGTTTACTGGGAGCTGGAGTTTATATACGGCAGATGATGGGTTATATGTTGTAAAAACATTTAGTATCATCGTATCTTACTATCCAAGTGCATTATATTTGATTTGCTTTTAATATTACGATTTAAATATAAATTTTATTTATTAAAAGTAGAATTTTTCTAAACGGAAATACAGAGAACTATATTCATATAATAAATTTATATCCATAATTTTTATAAAAATGTTTATTTTATATATTCGTCTTCAATTAGTGCGTAATTTAGATAAATTTAAATCGAATTAATGTCCCCTACAGGAATCGAACCTGTAATTAACCCTTAGGAGGAGTTCGTTATGTCCATTTAACTAAAGGGACAGTTTATATATCATCGAATGTAATAATATTTATTTATTAAAATTTAATTTTATCTATAATAATTATATAAGTGCTATATCATATAAATTTTTATTACAACATATTTACAAAACTAACTTTTATCTTTATTAATTATTTTTATTTTTCTAAAAAATAAAAATAATTAATTCATTTGTCTTTATAAATCATATTAAGAATACAATTTCTAATTGATACTATAATAGTTATAATAATTATTTTTAGTATATATACATCATGTGTATGTAAAATACATGTAATACAATATGTATTTTAATTATATTTACATATTTAATAAATAAAAATATTTATTTTATTTAAACTAATATATTAAATATTTGTTTATAGATAATACTATTGACTCAATCAATTAGCCATATATAACTATATTTACATATTCGGATATATTTTAATTTAAATTTTTATGTAAATAAAAAAGCAATTATATAATTAATAATATTATAAAGAATTAAATTCTAATACATGATGTAACTTATCATTATTTTATGAATTTTTAAAAGTTCATTAATTTTAGATTGAAATGCTATATTTTATATACGGAGAGAGAACAATGAATAACTGCTTAATTAGCCTAGCGTTAGTTAGTACACTATTATTCGGATGTACTAATTTAAAGCAGACTAACAAAGTAGAATCAATGCAACGTAGCGATCCATTAGAAGCTTTTAATCGTAAAATATTCAATTTTAATTATAATATACTAGATCCATATATTTTACAACCTGTAGCGATGTGTTGGCGTTATTATCTACCTATAAGAGTACGTATGGGATTAAATAATTTTTTAAATAACTTAGATGAACCAGCAAATATGGTCAATGCTTTTCTGACTGGTCAATCTCGTCGAGCAATGATTAATTTTACACGCTTTTTTCTAAACTCCACATTAGGTTTTGCCGGTATTGTTGATGTAGCTTTAAAAGCAAATCCGGAATTAACACATGACGATTTGCATCATTTTGGTAGTACATTAGGGCAATATGGTATTGAATATGGACCATATATTGAGGTTCCTGGCTATGGAAGTTTTACATTACGAGAAGATGGAGGAGATTTGATTGATATGTTCTATCCTATTCTAAGCTTTTTAACATGGCCTATGTCAATTGGAAAGTGGATTCTGAAAAGTGTAGAAATACGTGCTCAATTATTAGATTCTGATATTATTTTACGTCACCAGCAAGATCCGTATAATTTTGTACGTAATGCTTATTTTCAATATCATAATTTTATTAATAATGGTGGAAAATTAAAAATAAATGAAAATGCAAATATTAGTGCTATAGAAAATGATTTAAAAGATATTGATAATGTTGAATAAATTTAGCTTAAAGCTGATTGAATAATTAAATATAGATTTGATCTTATCTAATTTATATAGATATAAAATAAAATTATGAAATATCATTTTATATATAATTAAGACAAATAATTTTATTATATTTATAATTACATTTGGGAAACTTTTTATCTAATAATATTAGATTTTATCGTTTTAAAGATTTAAATTTATTGGATTTAATAAAATATTAACTCTATTTAAAATAAGGAAATGAATTATTAGTTGATTAACTAGGTGGGTTTTGGAGAATAATGTGGATAAAATTTTAGTTGATGAAGCAATAAACGATCTTTCTACTATTGAAGATATGTTACGCTGGGCTGTAAGTTGTTTTTATGCAGCAAATTTATGGTATGGACATGGAACAGATAATCCTTGGGATGAAGCAGTTCAACTAATTTTACCTACTCTTTGGTTACCATTAAACACTCCTAAAAACATTCGTCATGCTCGTTTAACTAATAGTGAACGTAATTTAATTGTAGAGCGTGTTATTCGTCGAGTAACTGAGCGAATCCCAGTAGCATATATTACTAATAAAGCTTGGTTTTGTAGACATGAATTTTATGTTGATGAACGTGTTCTAATACCACGTTCATTAATTGGAAAACTCATCGAAAAGCGATTTGCGGGTTTAATAACTGAAAAACCACATTATATTTTAGATATGTGTACAGGTAGCGGTTGTATTGCTATTGCTTGTGCACATGCTTTCTCAGATTCTGAAATTGATGCAGTAGACATCTCTGGTAATGCATTAGCGGTAGCAGAAATAAATATTGAAAGACATGGATTAATGAATCAAGTAATACCTATCAAATCAGATTTATTCCGTCATTTACCGCAAGTAAAATATAACTTAATAGTTACTAATCCACCATATGTAGATACTGAAGATATGAATAATCTGCCAAAAGAATATCTATATGAACCAGAATTAGGATTAGTTGCTGGAAGTGATGGATTAAAACTTATACGTCGTATCTTAGCCTGTGCATCTGACTATCTTACAGATAATGGTGTATTGATTTGTGAAGTAGGAAATAGTATGGTGCATATGATTAATCAATATTCAGATATTCCTTTTATGTGGTTAGAGTTTAATAAGAATAATCACGGAATGTTTATGTTAACTCGAGACAACATTATTTCAGCACAACACCATTTTTGTTTTTATAGAGATTAACATCTAGAATAATGCAGAATATTTAAATTATATTTGAATTAAAATTTATAAGGTAATTTATATGTCTGGAAATAGTATAGGTCAATGTTTTAGGGTAACTACTTTTGGCGAATCTCATGGTATTGCCATAGGCTGTATAGTTGATGGAGTACCACCTGGTATGATACTTAATGAACATGATATTCAGCATGATTTAAATCGACGTCGGCCAGGAATGTCGAAATATACTACTGAGAGACAAGAATTAGACCAAATCAAAATTTTATCAGGTATATTTGATGGTAAGACTACTGGTACTTCTATTGGTTTATTAATTAATAATACTGATCAACAATCGCAAGATTATAGTTCTATTAAAGATATATTTCGCCCTGGGCATGCAGATTATACATATGAACAAAAATATGGTATACGTGATTATCGTGGAGGAGGACGTTCTTCAGCACGTGAAACAGCTATGCGTGTGGCAGCTGGTGCAATAGCTAGAAAATATTTACAACAATATGGTATTGGAATACGAGGGTATTTGGCTCAGATGGGTACAATAAGTTGTGAATTTAAGGATTGGAAATGTGTGGAAAGTAATCCATTCTTTTGTCCAGATGATTCAAAGTTAGATGAATTAGATAAACTTATTAGAAAACTAAAAAAAGAAGGTGATTCCATTGGTGCTAAAATTACTGTAATAGCAAATAATATACCTTCAGGATTAGGTGAACCAGTGTTTGATCGACTTGATGCTGATTTAGCTCATGCTCTCATGAGCATTAATGCTGTAAAAGGCGTTGAAATTGGAGATGGTTTTAAAGTTATCAAACAACGCGGTAGTGAACATCGGGATGAAATTAATGCTGATGGTTTTAAAAGTAATCGTGCTGGTGGAATATTAGGTGGAATCAGTAATGGTGAAATCATTACTGTGAATATAGCAATGAAACCTACATCAAGTATTTCTGTTCCTGGTGAAACTATTACTCGTGATGGTAAAGAAATAGAAATAATTACTAAAGGGCGCCATGACCCTTGTGTTGGAATTCGAGCAGTACCCATAGCTGAAGCAATGATGGCAATTATTTTAATGGATCATCTTTTAAGGTATAGAGCACAATGTGGTGAAATTAAAATTTTATGACTTAATTATCGTAATTAAATTAGATAATTACATTTTAAAATGTTAACTAAATATCTTACCAAATAAAATTAATAATAAATTTACATCTGACTATATATTTTATATTATATAATGTAATTATAAATTATTTATTTATTTTATATGTAAGTATACATAGATTTTTATCTATTAATATTTTAGCAACTTTATATACATAAGTTTTCAAAACAATTAATCAAATAAAATTTAAATAAATTTTATTTTTTTTTAAATTAAGCAAAAATTTATTTTGCTCAAAGCGAATTCTCTATAATCTTAATTAATAAATCTACCTTATGAATTTTAATGATAGTATCAATAATCTACATTAGATTTAAAATCTAGCATGTTTAATAAACGAATATTTTATTATATAAAATGATTTTTATAGATTATTCATATTTTAACTATAAACCACTATTTTATCTTCATTCAAAAATTAAACATTTAATGGAATTAAGGACTATTAAATGAAACGTGCCGTAATTACCGGTATAGGTATAATTTCTAGTATTGGTAATAATCAGCAAGAAGTTTTAAGTTCTTTGCGTAAAGGACGTTCTGGTGTTTCTTTTTCTGAAGAAATGAAAGCAATTGGTATGCGTAGTCACATATGGGGTAATATAAAATTAGATACTAATAAACTTATAGAACGTAAAATTATACGTTTTATGAGCGATGCATCAATTTATGCATATCTATCTATGATTCAGGCTATACAAGATTCTGGTTTAACTTCTGAACAATATCAAACTAATCCTCGTGTAGGATTAATTGTTGGTTCAGGTGGTGGTTCTCCTCGTTATCAAGTATTTGGTGCTGATGCAATGCGTGGACCTCGTGGTTTAAAAGGTATTGGCCCATATATAGTAACTAAAGCAATGGCATCAGGTGTATCAGCATGTTTAGCTACACCTTTTAAAATTTATGGTGTAAATTATTCTATTAGTTCAGCGTGCGCTACTTCTGCGCATTGTATTGGTAATGCTGTAGAACAAATTCAGCTAAATAAACAAGATATAGTATTTGCAGGTGGTGGTGAAGAACTTAGTTGGGAAATGGCTTGTGAATTTGATGCAATGGGAGCGCTTTCAACTAAATATAACCAAACACCAGAAAGAGCATCACGACCTTATGATGCTAATCGTGATGGTTTTGTTATTGCAGGTGGAGGTGGAATAGTAGTAGTAGAAGAACTAAAACATGCAATAGCACGGAATGCACATATTTATGCAGAAATAGTAGGTTTTGGTGCAACATCAGATGGTAGTGATATGGTTGTACCTTCAGGTGAAGGTGCAGTACGTTGTATGAAAATGGCCATGCATAGATTGCATCATCCAATTGATTATATTAATACTCATGGTACATCTACTCAAATTGGAGATTTAAGAGAATTAAGTGCAATTAAAACAGTTTTTGGTAATAATATTCCTTATATTTCTGCAACTAAAGCTATGACTGGTCATTCGTTGGGAGCAGCTGGAGTTCAGGAAGCTATTTATGCATTATTAATGTTAAAATATAATTTTATCGCACCAAGTATTAATGTGGAAAAGATAGATAGTGCTGCTAAAGATATGAAAATTGTTACTCAAACTCTTGAAAAAACATTGAGCACAGTAATGTCAAATAGTTTTGGCTTTGGTGGGACCAATGCTACTTTAGCAATGAGCAAATATGAAATATAAAAATTTATATTTTTAATATCTATTTTATTGACTTTCAAAAAATATAATTACAAACATCTATACAAACAAACATTTTCTTTTTAAAAAAAAGAGTAATGTTTTAGTAATTTTAATAATTTAGTTTATATTATTTAGAAAAATTAAACACTTAATTTTATATGTCATAAAATTAAGTTTTATTGGTATAAATATAGTATTAATGTTTATTAAATATAATTAAATAAATAATTATTTAATTATATTAATGCATTTTTTAATTATATTAAGTGAATTATACAAATAATATATATTTATACGTACGTAAATGATATTAAATGTTTAATATTAACATTTATATTATTAATAATAATACATAATATAATGATATTATATATTAAATATTATATTAATTACTATTATTAATATTTTCTTATAGTTAACTTTTTATTAATTTTTAATAATTAAATTAAATAGGATCCAAAGTAGTGAAAATTTTAGTTGATGAAAATATGCCGCATGCTCTCGAGCTATTTAGTCAAACTGGTGAAGTGATGATAATTTCAGGGCGACAGATACCCATAGATAAACTAAAAAACGCAAATGGATTAATGGTACGTTCTCTTACTAATATTAATGCTAAAATGTTAGCTAATACATCAGTAAAATTTGTTGGAACAGCTACTTCTGGTACTGATCATATTGACTATGTGTCTTTATCTAAAGCAGGAATTACATTTTGTGCAGCACCAGGTTGTAATGCTATTGCAGTAGTTGAGTATGTTATTTGTGCATTATTATTTATTGCCGAACGTGATAATTTTAATTTATTTGATCGTACAGTTGGTATTATAGGAGTTGGTAATATAGGTAATCATTTATATAATAGATTAAAAGTTTTGGGTGTAAAAACTTTATTATGTGATCCTTTACGTACAAAATATGGTAACTATAATGAAGAGGATTTTACTACTTTAGACGAATTAGTATCACGATCTAATATTGTTACTTTTCATACATCTTTATTAAAAAATGGCTTATATAGAAGCTGGCATTTAGCTAATTTTAATCTTCTTATGAAATTACAACCAAATACAATATTAATTAATACTTCGCGTGGACCAGTAGTAGATAATAGTGCATTATTAAAAGTTTTAAATATACGTAAAGATCTTACAATCATATTGGATGTATGGGAAAATGAACCAAATTTATTACCAAATTTATTAAACAAGATTGATATTGCTACTCCACATATTGCTGGTTACACAGTTGAAGGTAAATTACGAGGTACAATTCAAATATTTGAAGCTTGGTGTAAATTTATCCATTATACTCCAAAAATAGTTTTAGAAAAACTATTACCATCTAAAAATCTTAGTGAAATTAAATTTCCAGGCAAACTAAATCAATCTAACTTAAAAAAGTTATCTACCTTAATATATGATATAAGTTATGATGATATGATGTTACGAAAAGTAGCTACAAGTCCGACTGGCTTTGACTATTTACGTAAAACTTATCAGGAACGTCGTGAATGGTCCTCTCTACAAATTATATGTAATGATATTGACACAACATATATACTAAAAAATCTTGGTTTTTGCACAAAATTACAGTCTTATTAAAGAATACTAAATTATATTGAATAATTTTACAAATCTATAAATCAAACAAAACATTTGTAAGATTATTTTAATTAGCTATTTAGCTAATAAATAAATATCGTTAAAAATTATTCAAATTTATTTATTGTTAATATCAAAAGTTATATACAAATACAATATTGAAAATATAGAATAAACTATCTGATTATAATAGTTTTTAAATTTAATTTATTAAGTGTTTATTTCCATACAAGCATATTTTTAGAATATGGTTAATAATATTAAAACTTTAAAATTAGCATTAGGCGTAGAATACGATGGTACTCGTTACTATGGTTGGCAATCTCAAAAGGGATCGAAGAATAGCATTCAAGAAACTTTAAGTAAAGCAGTATCAAAAATAGCCAATCATGACATTAATTTATTCTGTGCTGGACGTACAGATTCAGGAGTACATAGTACTGGTCAAGTAGTTCATTTTACTACTACTTCATATCGCACTAATAATGCATGGACATTAGGGATAAATTCTAATCTACCTTATGATATTTCAATACGTTGGGCTCAACCTGTCCCAGATTTATTTCATTCTCGCTTTAGTGCAAAAGCTCGTCGTTACCGCTATATTATTTATAATAATCCACAACGTCCAGCAATTTTAAATCATGGTTTAACACATTTTTACCATTTATTAAATATAGAAAAAATGCTACGTGCTAGTCGATGTTTAATAGGAGAGCATGATTTCACATCATTTCGTGCTATACAATGTCAATCATCTACCCCATGGCGTAATATAATGTATTTAAATATTATAAGACAAGGTCCATATGTAATGTTTGACATTAAAGCTAATGCTTTTGTACATCATATGGTACGTAATATTGTTGGTAGTTTAATACAAGTTGGATGTTCTAATCAATCAGAAGATTGGATAGCTATATTACTTGCTGCAAAAGATCGCACATTAGCTTCAGTAACAGCAAAAGCTAATGGTTTATATCTCGTTTCGGTAGAGTATCCAAGATGTTTTTCATTGCCTAAAACGAATATGGGACCATTATTTTTTATTGATTAATTATGAATTATCAAATTATAGAAGAGTATTGATAGTAAATAAATTACATATTTTATGTCAGTAGATTTTAATATTAATTAATGCAACAACACATAATATTGTAAAATATATGAATATTTATCTTGTTCATATATAAATATATAAACATTATTCTAGGATCTTATATAGTTTATAACTATTTAATTACATAAAAGGTGATCGATGAGTTGGATTGAACGAATATTAAACAAAAGAAATGTAAATTCTTTACGGAAAGTTAATATTCCTAAAGGCATTTGGACTAAATGTGAACATTGTAGTCAAGTGTTATATCGAGCTGAATTAGAAAAAAATTTTGAAGTTTGCCCAAAATGTGATTATCATATGCATATGCATGCCCGTAATCGCCTGTATCGTTTATTAGATGAAGGTTCTTTGACAGAATTAGGTAGTGAACTAGAACCAAAGGATATCTTTAAATTTCGTGATTTAAAAAAATATAAGGACCGTTTAACATCAGCTCAAAAAGAAACAGGTGAAAAAGATGCATTAGTAGTAATGAAGGGTCGACTTTATGCAATACCTGTAGTAGCTACTGCATTTGAATTTTCATTTATGGGCGGTTCAATGGGCTCCGTAGTAGGTGCACGTTTTATACTTGCTGTTGAACAAGCTCTGAAAGACTCATGTCCTTTAATTTGTTTTTCTGCCAGCGGTGGTGCTCGTATGCAAGAAGCATTAATATCTTTAATGCAAATGGCAAAAACTAGCGCCGCTTTAGCAAATTTACAAAGACATGGTTTACCGTATATTTCGGTACTTACTGATCCAACGATGGGCGGTGTTTCAGCTAGTTTAGCCATGCTAGGTGATCTTACTGTTGCAGAACCAAAAGCATTGATTGGATTTGCAGGTCCACGTATTATTGAACAAACTGTACGAGAGAAATTACCACCGGGATTTCAACGTAGTGAATTTTTGATTGAAAGAGGTGCGATTGATATGATAATCAGACGACCAGATATGCGCTTTAAATTAGCGAATTTATTGGCAAAATTAATGGGTTTACCCGCCCCATTGCAAAATACTGAACATTTTAATTCATGTGAATCACAAAATAGCAACACTTTATTTGAAGGCTTAATAAGCAAAGGAAAATTTTAGTAACAAATCTTTAATTTTTATTATATATCATATATATTCATATAAATAATACATGACGATTTCGCATTGTCCTAACAGAACATCTTCTTTAGATATTTGGCTTTCTTACATTGAAAGTTTATATGATAAAGAAATCGAACTGAATTTAAATCGTGTTCAGTATATTGCTTTAAAACTAAAGTTATTAAAACCTGCATCTTTTATTTTTACCGTTGCTGGAACTAATGGTAAAGGTACTACGTGTCGTATGTTAGAAATATTGTTAATAGAAGCAGGTTATCGCGTAGGTGTTTATAGTTCTCCACATTTACTCAAATATACCGAACGTGTACGAATACAAGGTATAGAACTTAATGAATCTTTACATAGTGATAGTTTTGCTTTTATAGAAGATGGCCGCGATGATATTTTATTAACTTATTTTGAGTTTGGCACATTATCTGCATTAAATTTATTTTGTAAAGCTCATTTAGATATTGTAATTTTAGAAGTAGGTTTAGGAGGACGTTTGGATGCAACTAATATTATTGATCCTGATATATCTATAATTACTAATATTGCTTTAGATCATATTTCTTGGCTTGGACCAGATAGAAACAGTATAGGACGCGAAAAAGCAGGTATATTTAGATACAATAAAGCAGCTATTGTTGGAGAAGATGATGCGCCATCTACTATTGCTGATGTAGCTAAAGAGATAGGAGCTTGGTTACATCAATTAAATTACGATTGGAGATGGAAACAAACTGAAGATAAGTGGATGTTCCAAGATCAACATGGAACATTATATTCTTTACCAATCCCGCAAATTCCTCTATCAAATGCAGCAACAGCTCTTGCTGCATTACGTATTTCAGGTTTAAAGATAAATGAAAGCATTATTCGTCAACAGTTACCTTTAATAACATTATCTGGTAGATTCCAAACTATTAGTATGAGTCCACGTGTAATTTTAGATGTTGCACATAATCCGCATGCTGCTTATTATTTAGCAACACGTTTAGCTAAAGAGGTTAAAAAAGGTCAAATACATGCTGTTATAGGTATGTTGTTAGATAAAGATATTAAAGGTACTTTAGTAGCTTTAGAATCACAAGTAGATTATTGGTATTATGCTTCTCTTACTTGTCCACGAGGAGCATTAGCTGAAGAACTAATGAGTTTCAATATTTCTAATAATAGTAGGACATTTAATAATGTTAAAGCTGCATGGGAAGCTGCATATTCATATGCTACTCAAGATGATACAATCATAGTATGTGGCTCTTTTTATACTGTATCTCAGGTTATAATGTTAGTGAATTATAATAAATAAAAAGAGTAAAAAATAAATATAAAATATAATCTATATTATATTTTATATTTGTTTTTAATTTTTTGATATAAAATTAAAAATAGAATTGTAATTATTGCATTTAGTTTGAATTATTAATTGAGTTTTTAGATGGTATAATAGAATTTATCATGAATATTTAATTAAAATTAATATACATATCTTATGTATTGAAATATTTAAACTATTATTGAATAATTAATATTCAAGTATTGAGCAATGTTGGTTCTAACAATATATAAATATTGTTTCTTTAGTAATTTTTTACAAGCTCTAAGTTAAATAAATATTCAAACTCATATTACAATTAGAAACGATATTTATATGTAATTAATTAACTTTAATATGTTTAAAATATAAAAATTCACTATATATCTATAAATAGATATTTTTAGTTATATTTGACTGGATATTTTAAATATCTATAGTAATTTATCTAAATTAAACAATTTAAATATTTTTGTTAAAAACATAAAATCATATGCTAAAAAATAAACAATTAATTACGTTCATTATGTAGTTTTGTTAGTTTTATTGATCGAAATATTTAATATCTTCATTATTAGTTAGATTTAATGATATTAATTTTTAAGATAAAAATCAAATATTTATTATAAAGATCATAAAATAAAAAATATTATTTGGAATAATTTATGAATTGGATAGATTATATTATCATTACAATAATTAGCCTCTTATCCTTAATGGGTTTTATTCGAGGATTTATCCAAGATGCTTTATCTCTTATTACTTGGGGAGCTATGTTTTTTATTACTATAAATTACTATTCATATTTTGCAATTATGCTAACTATATTTAATAATGAACGTGTACGAAATATAATTGCTATTATAGTATTATTTATTGCAACCTTAATTATAGGAACTATGTTGAACTATATTGTTAATTCTTTAATAAGAGAAAGTAATTTATTAATGCTTAATAAGATTTTTGGAATTTGTTTTGGTTTATTACAAGGTATCTTAGTTGTTTCTGCAATTATTTTCTTTTTTATTAGATTTACTAATTTTCCTGAAAACTTAGATTGGAAACAATCTAGACTTATTCCTGAATTTAATTATATTATTAAGTGGATTTCTAATTATTTTAATTAAAATCAATTGAAAATTTTATTTTAGTCATATAATTGCAGGTATTTAAGGAAATAATTAAATGTGTGGTATTGTTGGTATAATGGGTTTTATGCCAGTGAATCATGCAATTTATGATGCTTTAACAATGCTGCAACATCGTGGGCAAGATGCTGCTGGTATTTGTACTATCGATGCACTGAATTGCTTTCGTCTGCGTAAAGCTAATGGTTTAGTAAAAGATGTTTTTAAAGTGCGTCACATGCAACAATTAAAAGGTAATATAGGAATTGGGCATGTAAGGTATCCTACTGCTGGTAGTTCTAGTGCATCAGAAGCACAACCATTTTATGTCAACTCCCCCTATGGTATTACTCTAGCGCATAATGGTAATATCACTAATGCACAAGAATTACGTAAACATTTATTCAAGGTAGGTCGTCGTCATATTAATACAACTTCAGATTCTGAAGTATTATTAAATATATTTGCACAGGAATTGGATCGTTTTCAGCAATATCGATTAGAACCTCATAATATTTTTGCTGCAGTAACAGAAGTACACCAACAAGTTAAAGGGGCTTATGCAGTAGTAGCAATGATTATTGGACATGGTATGATAGCATTTCGTGATCCACACGGTATTCGTCCATTAGTTCTTGGTAAACGTAAAATAGCTGATGGGCGTAAAGAATACATGGTAGCTTCAGAAAGTGTAGCATTGGATATGCTAGGTTTTGACTTAATTCGTGATGTAAAATCTGGTGAAACAGTATACATTACAGAAAAAGGACAGTTGTTAACCTGTCAGTGTGCAGCAAATTCAAAGAGCAATCCATGTTTATTTGAATATGTTTATTTTGCTCGTCCTGATTCAGTTCTGGATAAAATTTCGGTTTATAGTGCCCGAGTACAAATGGGTGTTAAGTTAGGATTAAAAATTGCTCGTGAATGGAAACATTTAGATATTGATGTAGTTATTCCGATCCCAGAAACATCTACAGATATTGCATTGGAAATTGCTCGTATTCTTAATAAACCTTATCGTCAAGGATTTGTAAAAAACCGTTATGTAGGTCGTACTTTTATTATGTCGGGTAGACAAGTACGAGTGAACGCTATAAGGCATAAACTCAATACTAATTCTGCAGAATTTTATAATAAAAATGTATTATTGGTAGATGATTCTATTGTTCGTGGAACAACATCTGAACAAATCATTGAAATGGCGCGTGAAGCAGGTGCAAAAAATGTTTATTTAGCATCTGCTGCACCAGAAATTCGTTTTCCAAACGTTTATGGTATTGATATGCCCAGTGTCACAGAATTAATAGCATATGATCGTGATGTAAAAGAAATTTGTGAGATCATTAAAGCTGATGCTTTGATTTTTCAATCACTCGAAGATTTGATAGAAGCTGTACGAGAACAAAATCCTGATATTAAACAATTTGAATGTTCTGTATTCAACGGTATTTATGTTACTGAAGATATAGATGAAAAATATCTTCACCATATACATGTATTACGTAACGAAGGTAACAAATTTATAGCTAATCAAAATGTAACAGAAAACTTAGAATTACATAATGAAGGATAAATGATATTTAAAAAATTTATTAAAATATAAAATATTTAGTTTATTAGACGTCATTTCTTTATCTTAAATACATGATAAATAATTTATTCTACAGTAATTTTTACTATGCTAATAATATTTTAAATAACTTAAATACATAAAAATCAAAACATGAAAAGACTAATTATTGGTATATCTGGAGCTAGCGGAATTATCTATGGAATTAATTTACTGCGTGTTTTACAATCAGTAGAAGACATAGAAACTCATTTAGTTATGAGTTATTCTGCTCGTCAAACCTTAGCTTTAGAAACCAATTATAGTGTATATGAAGTAGAGAAGTTAGCTAATGTAATACATAATATAGATAATATTGCTGCTAATATTTCTTCTGGTTCTTTTAAAACGTTGGGTATGATCATCTTACCCTGTTCGATTAAAACTCTTTCAGGTATAGTACATAGTTATAGTGATAATATATTAACTCGTGCTGCTGATGTAGTATTGAAAGAGCAACGCAAATTAGTACTTTGTGTACGTGAAACACCTTTGCATCTGGGTCATTTACATATGATGATTAATGCAGTTCAAATGGGAGCTATTATTATGCCTCCAGTGTCTGCATTTTATCATCATCCCCAAACTATTCAAGATTTGATAGATCAGACGATTAATCGCATAATTGATCAATTTGATATTAATCTACCTAAAGATTTATTTAATCGATGGAATTAAGTAATTTTAGTTACATCAATATTCTGATATTCAATAATAATTAAGGCTAAATATGATTATGGCAAAAGCATTATAATCAATGATGTATAATGATATATATATATATATTTGTTAACTTAATATTATATCTTATATAAAAGATAAGTTTAATATAATCCATTAAAACAATATTTATTTGTTCCCGTTCCCCTCCTAAGATTTATCAATGCAACAATTAAAATATTTTAACTTATTTTAAATTGCTTATAATTTGATAATTAGAATTATTAAATAAAATAAAATTATTAAATTTTATATTGAATTTATGCAAATTTAACAAATTAATTTATCATTTAAGATATATAAACTGCTTTATGTAAGCATGACATATATAATATATATAGATAGAACACCTAAAACAACTTAAAGTTAAATGAATTTAAAATGTATTAAAATTACTTATTTAACATTCATATAATTAACTTGTATATTAATTATAAAGTGACTATTTTAGTTATAAAACTATACATTTTGTATTTTTAATTATCTACTTAGATTACAATAGATTAATTTTCATATAGAGGATAAGTTGTCATAATATAATTAAAATTTAATTAGTTAATATATAGTATGTTAATACTAGATAAAATATCTATATAAATTTTATTTACATAAAATTATGTATTAAAATTTATTATTACTCTTAAATCGACATCTTATTATTATTTCTATAATATATGTTAATAAATTCTATTTAATAAGTCATAAAATTTATGTTTACAAAAATACTAATTGATTCTCAATATTCAGCATTTATCGTTTTTGTTATTACAACAATTAGCGTATGTATAATTATGTTAACATGTGGTTGGTTATTAGGAGGCCGCTCATCTGCACAACACAGCAAAAACACTCCATTTGAATCTGGTATTCAAAGTACAGGTGACACACATATTCGTTTTGCTGCTAAATTTTATTTGATTGCAATTTTTTTCGTAATTTTTGATGTTGAAACATCATACTTATATGCATGGGCGATATCTATACGAAATAATGGCTGGAATGGATTTATCGAAGCAACGATTTTTATTGCTGTATTATTATTAAGTTTATTTTATTTAGTGCGCATTGGTGCAATGAATTGGACTCCATCACGTAAAAATATAATGGTTAATTCAAATCTAGTCGACGACTTTTATTATCGTAATAATCCTTACTAAATATTTAAAAAGAGGAAATAAAATGGATTATACGCTAACACCCGTAAACTTAAGTAAAAATAATAATGATTATATATCTATCAAAAAAAATGAAAATACAGATGATTTATCAGAAAATGCTAGTTTCCACAATATTTATATGGTCAAACTTAAAAATTATCTGCATAATGTAGTTAATTGGGGTCGTAAAAATTCTCTATGGCCATATAATTTTGGGCTTTCATGTTGTTATGTTGAAATGACAACTGCATTTACAGCTGTACATGATGTAGCACGTTTTGGCTCAGAAGTAATGAGGGCTTCTCCACGTCAATCTGATTTAATGATAATTGCTGGAACTCCATTTATTAAGATGGCACCAATTATTAAACGTCTATATGACCAAATGTTAGAACCAAAATGGGTGATTTCAATGGGTGCCTGTGCTAATTCAGGTGGTATGTACGATATTTATTCAGTGGTACAAGGTGTAGATAAATTTTTACCAGTTGATGTTTATATTCCAGGATGTCCACCGCGGCCAGAAGCTTATATACAAGCTTTACTCTTATTACGTAAACTTATTGGAAATGAACGTCGTCCGCTATCCTGGATTGTTGGTAACCAAAATATTCATCGTAATACTGATATACAATCTGAGCGTGAAAAAAAACGTGGTGAACGTATTTCTGTGAGAAATTTACGAACTCCAGATAAAATTTAAATGATTCATAAATTAATAATTTTTTCAAACAATCCTAGTCATTATAACTTTATATAGGTGAATATAATTCATAAAATCTACTGTATGAATTATCTTAATAATGTTTAATTTTCAGAATCGTATTAAAATATAGCGATCAACATATGATATATTTAAATAAGCAAAATAATGATCAATTTTCTCAAAAAAATTTGAATAATTTAGATAATTTAGTGCTTAGTGAGCTATATAATAATTTTACTTTAGATAATTTTATCGTTCAAAAAACTCATATTGGAATACCAGTTATATGGATAAAGCGTAAAATAATCTTAGAAGTAATTAATTTTTTATATAAATTACCAAAATCATATAATATGCTTTATGATTTACATGGGATGGATGAAAGATTACGAATGCATCGTGTAGGTTTACCACCAGCAGATTTTTCTATTTTTTATCACTTATTATCGGTGGAACGTAATCATGATATTATGCTTAAAGTAGCATTATTCGAAAATGATCTCAATGTTCCAACTATTACTAAAATATTCGCAAATGCTAATTGGTATGAACGCGAAACTTGGGAAATGTTTGGAATTTATTTTGAGAACCATCCGCATTTAATACGTATTCTTATGCCACAAACTTGGGAAGGATATCCTCTTCGTAAAGATTATCCAGCTCGTGCCACTGAATTTGATAATTTCATATTAACTAAACAAAAAGAATCTTTGGAAATGAATGCATTAGTTTTTAAACCAGAAGATTGGGGTATGAAGCGTGCTTCATTTAATGAAGATTTTATGTTTCTTAATTTTGGACCAAATCATCCTTCAGCACACGGTGCCTTTCGTATAATTTTACAATTAAATGGTGAAGAGATAATCAACTGTGTGCCAGATATAGGATATCATCACCGTGGCGCTGAAAAAATGGGTGAACGTCAATCATGGCATAGTTATATTCCTTACACAGATCGTATCGAATATCTTGGTGGTTGTATAAATGAACTGCCTTATTTATTAGCTGTAGAAAAACTAGCTGGTATTGTTGTACCAGATAGAGTTAAAGTGATTCGCATAATGTTATCTGAATTATTTCGTATTAATAGTCATTTGCTTTATATTTCTACTTTTATTCAAGATATTGGAGCTATGACTCCTGTATTTCTTGCTTTTACAGACCGTCAAAAAATTTATGATATTATTGAAGCAATAACAGGTGCTCGTATGCATCCAGCATGGTTTCGTATTGGCGGAGTAGCTCATGATCTTCCAGAAGGTTGGGATAGCCTACTTTGTCAATTGCTTAATTGGATGCCTAAACGTCTAAAAGAATACAATAAAGTAGCCTTATCTAATAAAATACTTATAAATCGCTCTAAAGGTGTAGCAGCTTATAATATAGATGAAGCACTAGCTTGGGGTATAACAGGTGCTGGTTTACGTGCTACTGGTTTAGATTTCGATGTACGTAAATGGCGTCCTTATTCAGGCTATGAAAACTTTAATTTTGAGATACCTATTGGCTCAGGTATTAGTGATGCATATACAAGAGTGCAATTGAAAATGGAAGAAATATGGCAATCATTAAATATTCTAGAACAGTGTATGAAAAATATGCCTGAAGGTCCGTTTAAAGCAGAACATCCTTTAACAACTCCTCCTCCTAAAGAACGAACTCTTCAACATATTGAGACATTAATTACTCATTTTTTACAAGTATCTTGGGGACCAGTAATACCACCTAATGAATCTTTTCAAATGATTGAAGCAACAAAAGGAATTAATAGCTATTATTTAACTAGTGATGGTAGTACTATGAGTTATCGTACTCGTGTACGTACCCCAAGTTTTCCTCATCTTCAACAAATTCCATCTGTAATTAGTGGTAGTTTAGTATCAGACTTAATTGTATATCTTGGCAGTATTGATTTTGTAATGTCAGATGTGGATAGATAACTATGGATGTTAAAAAAAACATAACCCAATCAGCGTCAGTAGTTTTTAGAGAAAAATTTAGACTTAATGAGATAGAATATTGCTTTATCGAAAATGAAAAAAAACATTATGAAGATACACGCGCCGTTTCAATTGAAGCTTTAAAGATTGTGCAAAAGCAACGTGGTTGGATATCAGATGATGCTATTGATGCTATTGCTGAAATTTTAAATATTCCTGCTACTGATGTAGAGGGTGTAGCAACTTTTTATAGTCAAATTTACCGTACCCCCGTGGGACGTAATGTAATTCGTTACTGCGATAGCATTGTATGCTATATTAATGGGTATCAGGATATTCAGACCATATTAGAAAATAATTTAAAAATTACTTCAGGTCAAACTACTTCTGATGGTTGTTTTACACTATTACCAATTAGTTGTTTAGGTTTATGTGATAAAGGTCCAGCCATGATGATTAATGAAGATACTCATGTTCGTCTACAATCTAAATCTATTATGAATTTACTAGAACGGTATAAATGATTATTAAACAAATACAGTTTATACGTGCTGAAGAAACTCATCCTTTAACTTGGCGTTTACGAAGTGATAATCAGCCAGTATGGATTAATGAATATCGTAGTAAGGGTGGTTATATTGGTGCGCAAAAAGTATTAAAAGGTATGACCCAGCAAGAAGTAATTAAGATAGTAAAAGATTCAGGTCTCAAAGGTCGCGGGGGAGCTGGTTTTCCCACTGGCTTAAAGTGGAGTTTGATGGCACAAAATAACTCAAATGAATCTATAAATATGTGTTATTTATTGTGTAATGCAGATGAAATGGAACCAGGCACTTATAAAGATCGCCTTCTTATGGAACAAATGCCCCATCAATTAATAGAAGGTATATTAATTAGCGCATACGCATTAAAAGCTTATCGTAGTTATATTTTTATACGTGGCGAATACATTGAAGCATCGATGAATTTACGCCGTGCTATTAATGAAGCTGAAAGTGTTGGTTTGCTGGGTAAGCATATTTTAAATACAGATTTTAATTTAGAAATATTTTTGCATACTGGCGCTGGTCGCTACATTTGTGGAGAAGAAACTGCGTTAATTAATTCATTGGAAGGTCGTCGACCTAATCCACGTTCTAAACCGCCATTTCCAGCTATTGCTGGTCTCTGGGGTAAACCAACTTGTATAAATAATGTTGAAACTTTATCAAATATACCAGCTATCTTTTTACATGGTGTAGATTGGTATAAAAATCTTTCTAAAAGCAAAGATACTGGTACGAAAATGATGGGTTTTTCTGGAAGGATAAATAATCCAGGAGTATGGGAATTACCATTTGGCGTAACTGCTCGTGAACTTCTTCAAGATTATGCTGGAGGAATGCTCAGTGGTTTAAAATTAAAAGCTTGGCAACCAGGCGGAGCTGGAACAGATTTTTTAACTGAATCTCATCTTGATTTACCAATGGAATTTTCTAGTATTAATGATGCTGGTAGTCGACTAGGTACAGCTTTAGCTATAGCAGTTGATCATAAAATTAATATGGTTTCATTAGTACGAAACTTAGAATTATTTTTTGCTCGTGAGTCATGTGGTTGGTGTACTCCATGTCGTGATGGTTTACCATGGAGCGTAAAAATACTATCTGCATTAGAACAAAAACACGGACAAGTGGGTGATATTGAACTATTAGAACATCTTTGTCGTCAACTTGGACCAGGTAAAAGTTTCTGTGCCCATGCTTTAGGAGCTATAGAACCATTGCAGAGCGCTATTAAATATTTTCGTAAAGAATTTGAAGCTGGCATTTCTGAACAAACATTGAATAATAATTTAATAATTACCGGAATTCAACCAAATATATCGAAATTACTATAATAATTAAATAAATATTTTGAACATTCGTCTTTAAATAAGATTTGTTTACGGAATGAAAGTTGCTATGGTTATGATTTATGTAGATGGTAAAGAATATAATGTTAATGCGGCAGATAACCTGTTACAAGCTTGTTTATCTATGGATCTTAATATTCCTTATTTTTGTTGGCATCCAGCGTTAGGAAGTGTAGGAGCTTGTCGTCAATGTGCAGTTAAGCAATTTGAAAGTATTCAAGATAAACGCGGACGTATAATTATGTCTTGTATGACACCGGTATTAAATAATACATTAATTTCTATCAATGATAAAGAAGCAAAAGAATTCCGTGCAAGCGTAATAGAATGGTTAATGATTAACCATCCACATGATTGTCCAATATGTGAAGAAGGTGGACATTGTCATTTACAAGATATGACTGTAATGACAAGTCATAATTTACGTCGTTATCGATTTAATAAAAAAATATATCATAATCAAGATCTTGGTCCATTTATTTCTCATGCAATGAATCGTTGTATAGTTTGTTATCGCTGTGTGCGATATTATAAAGATTATGCAGATGGTAAAGATTTAGGTGTGTATGGAGCACATGATAATATATATTTTGGTCGTTTGAAAGATGGAATGTTAGAAAACGAATTTTCTGGTAATCTTGTTGAAATTTGTCCAACAGGAGTTTTTACTGATAAAACTCATTCTGAACACTACAATCGAAAGTGGGATATGCAATTTGCTCCAAGCATTTGTCATCACTGTTGTGTAGGTTGTAATATTAGTGCTGGTGAGCGTTATGGAGAACTACGGCGCATTGAAAATCGCTATAATGGTAGTGTTAATTATTATTTCTTATGTGATCGTGGTCGATTTGGATATGGTTACGTAAATCGTAAAGATCGACCACGTTATCCTCAAAAAATTAACGGAATTAATCGTATTAAATTAACTGCAGAACAGATTGTAAGTACAGCTGCAGATATTTTACGACAGTCTAAGAGAATTATTGGTATTGGTTCACCACGTGCTAGTATTGAAAGTAATTTTGCATTACGAGAATTAGTAGGTAAGGAAAATTTCTCAATTGGTATTTCAGCAGATGAACAAAATTGTCTTAATTTAATAATACAAATTCTCAAAAATAGTGGGATTTATACCCCTTCTCTACGAGAAATTGAAACTTATGATGTCATATTAGTACTGGGTGAAGATGTTACGCAAGTAGCTGCTCGTATAGCGTTATCTATACGTCAAGCAGTAAAAGCTAAGGCACGCGAAATGTCAGTTATTAACAAAATAGCTGATTGGCAATCATCAGCCATTCTTAATATTGGTCAAAATGCTAAATATCCTCTTTTTATTACTAACGTTGATGAAACACGATTAGATGATATTGCAACGTGGACTTATTATGCACCAGTAGAAAATCAGGCTCGTTTAGGTTTTGCAATCGCTAATAAATTAGATAATAATGCGCCACCAGTTGATAATTTTGATAAAGAACTAGTTATTAAAATTAATAGTATTGTAAAAGCATTAACTACAGCTAAGAAACCTCTTATTATTTCTGGTATGCATTCTGGTAGCAGTTCATTGATTGAAGCCTCAGCAAATATTGCAAAAGCTTTAAAAGTAAAAAATATTAATGTTGGTATTACACTATTAGTACCTGAAGCTAATAGTATTGGTTTAGGATTGATAGGTGGTCTATCATTAGATAGCGCACTTAAACAAATTACTAAAAAAGAAGCTGATACACTTATTGTACTTGAAAATGATCTTTATAGATATGCTACTCAAACTAAGGTAAATATTGCGTTAGAAAATATAGATAATATCATTGTAATAGATCATCAACAGACACAGACCCTGAAAAAAGCGAACTTAGTATTTTCTAGTTCTACTTTTGCTGAAGGTGATGGTACTCTAATTAATTATGAAGGGCGTGCTCAGCGATTTTTCCAGGTTTACGACCCTTCTTATTATGATAATAGTATAATAGTATTAGAAGGTTGGAGATGGTTACATGCTTTATATGGGGTAGTAAATAATTGTTTAATTCATTGGACTTGTTTAGATGAAGTTATTGATTCTGTAATTGTTCATCTACCTCATCTAAAAAAAATTAAAGATGCTGCACCAAATGCTAAATTTCGTATTCATGGCCAAAAATTAGCACGTTTACCACATCGTGCAAGTGGTCGTACTGCAGCACGTGCTCATATTAATGTACATGAACCTCGTCAACCACAAGATAAAGATACCATGTTTGCATTTTCAATGGAAGGTAGTAATCAGCCAAATGAAAATAATTCACAAATTCCATTTGTTTGGTCACCAGGATGGAATTCACCACAGGCTTGGAATAAATTTCAAGAGGAAATAGGTGGAAAACTGCATAATGGTGATCCAGGTATACGTTTATTTGAAATTAATCATATGTCTTTGCCTTGGTTTACTAATATTCCTCCATATTTTTCAGCTGTAAATCAATGGCATGTTGCACCTTACTATAGATTATTTGGCAGTGAAGAGATGAGTCAAAGATCACCTATTTTTCAAAAGATTATGTCAATGTCACCAACAAATGTGGTAATAAATTCTTTAGATGCAAAAAAAATGGGTTTAAAGAATGGTTCTATAATTGAATTGATTTGTAAAGGAGAAAAGCTAAGATTGCCCGTACATCTTTCTTCATTATTGCATAGTGGTTTATTAGGTTTAACTCTTGGTATGCCAGGTATTCCGACATGTTTATCAGGAGCAGAAATCAAAATATTATAAAATTAATCTAATTACTTAGTTACTATTTAATATTATGTCCAATAATCTTAAATCTATTGTTATGGTATTATTGATTGTGTTTTGTGGAGCTTTTATGAGCTTTGCGGAACGTCGTTTACTCGCATTATGGCAAAATCGCTATGGACCGAATCGGGTAGGTTGGGGAGGTATATTACAAGTAATTGCAGATATGATTAAAATTTTATTTAAAGAAGATTGGGTTCCAATTTTTTCCGATCGTTTTATTTTCATAATCGCACCTATAATTTCCTTTGTTTTATTTTTATTAATTTTTTCTATAATACCAATTTCATACTATTCAGTAATAATAGACTTAAATATTGGTGTACTTTTTTTCTTAATGATGGCTGGTTTAGCTGTATACGCTATATTACTTGCCGGTTGGTCGAGTAATAATAAATATTCCTTATTAGGTATGATGCGTGCTGCGGTACAAACACTAAGTTATGAAGTATTTCTTGGTCTATCATTGATGGGCGTAGTAGCAAAAGCTGGTTCATTTAACTTAAAAGATATTGTTGTTAATCAAGTACATTTATGGAATATAATCCCTCAATTTTTTGGATTTTTAACCTTTTCTATTGCAGGATTTGCAATATGCCATCGTCATCCTTTTGATCAACCAGAAGCGGAACAGGAATTAGCTGATGGCTATCATATTGAATATTCTGGTATAAAATTTGGATTATTTTTTATAGGTGAATATGTAGCAATGATTACTGTATCAGCACTAATTGTAACGATGTTCTTAGGAGGATGGTATGGTCCATTTTTGCCATCAATTATGTGGTTTATATTAAAGATTATATTTTTTATGTTAATATTTGTTTTAGTCCGTGCTTCTTTACCACGTCCACGCTATGATCAAGTACTATCATTCGGTTGGCAAGTTTGCTTACCTTTAACACTATTGAATTTATTAGTAACTGCAGCAGTTATTTTATATAGATCGTCATAAGAGGTTTAAATGACTTTAAAAGATCTTTTTGTGGGTTGTGCTACAATCATACGCAGTATTTGGATAACAGGAATGCATGCTTTTGCTAAACGAGAAACACAACTGTATCCAGAAGATTTAGTGTACTTACCTCCACGTTACCGTGGACGTATTGTACTCACACGTAATCCGGACGGTAAAGAACGTTGTGTTGCATGTAATCTTTGTGCAGTAGCTTGTCCTGTAAGTTGCATTGCATTACAAAAAGCTGAGAATTTAGATGGAAGTTGGTATCCAGAGTTTTTTCGTATTAATTTTTCACGTTGTATATTTTGTGGGATGTGTGAAGAAGCTTGTCCAACTGCTGCAATTCAGTTAACTTCAGATTTTGAATTAGCTGAATTTAAACGTCAAGATTTAGTTTATGAAAAAGAAGATTTATTAATTTCTGGACAAGGTAAATACGTGGGATATGATTTTTATCATATAACCAATACACCTGATAAGCTTAAAAAGAAACACGATCTTAAAAAAGATAATAATTCTGTTGATATTAAAACTCTATTACCTTGAGGTACTGAGCATGGAATTTATCTTTTATTTTTGTGGAATAGTAGCAGTGTTAACAACAATACGTTTTATTATACATACTAACCCAATACATGCATTACTATATTTAATGGCTTCATTATTGTCTATTGCTGGTATTTTCTTTTCTTTAGGTGCTTATTTTGCTGGTGCAATAGAAATCATTATTTATGCTGGTGCTATCATGGTCTTGTTTATCTTTATAATTATGATACTAAATGTAAAAAATATTCAAAAGCAAGAACTACAGTGGTTAAAATCATCTGTATGTATAGGATCCATTATTATTTCATTTTTACTATTATCACTTATAATTTATGCCATTAAATTAAGTAGTTATCACTTAATAAGTAGTTTTGTTATTGATACGAAATCAATAGGTATTGCTCTATTTAGTCCTTATATATTAGCAGTTGAGCTCATATCTATATTGTTATTAATTGGTTTAGTTGTTGTTTTACATCTAGGAAGTGGAGATACTAAAGATAAATTTTAAAAAGAGATTATGTTAATATATTATTAAAAATAAAAAAATAGGAGTAAGTATGGTTCCTTTACAACACGGTCTTATCTTATCTACTGTGCTCTTTATTTTAGGATTAAGTTGTTTAATATTACGTCGAAACTTGATGTTTATACTAGCTGGTATCGAGATTATGCTAAATTCTGCATCATTACTTATAGTAATAGTAAGTAGCTATTTCAGACAAGTTGATGGACAAATAATGTATATTATTACCATTAGTGTAGCAGCGGTAGAAGCGAGTATTGGTCTTATTATTTTGTTAAAATTTTATCATTTTCGGCAAACGCTAGATGTTGATACAGCAAGTGAGATGCATGGATGACTTTTATCTATTTAACGGTATTATTTCCACTATTAGGTTATCTAATATTAGCATTTTCTCATGGTCGTTGGTCAGATAATTTATCTTCTATAGTGGGTATAAGTTCAATTGGTTTAACGACGATTACAACAATTTTTGCTATTTTACAATTTCAAGTTTATAAACATATAGCTTTTTTACCAGCATTATGGACCTGGATTAAGGTAGATGATTTTACCATAAAAGTAAATTTTATGCTAGATAGTCTAGCGCTTACAATGTTATCAATAGTAGTTATTGTTGGATTTTTGGTTCATATTTTTGCTTCGTGGTATATGCGTGGAGATAATGGTTATTCTCGTTTTTTTGCATACACTAATCTTTTTATCGCTAATATGATAGTGCTAGTATTATCTGATAACTTTATATTAATGTATCTTGGATGGGAAGGTGTTGGTATCTGTTCTTACATGTTAATTGGTTTTTACTATAGTAAGCATCAAAATAATATAGCAGCAATAAAAGCCTTTATTATGACTCGTATTGGTGATGTATTATTAGCTATAGGTATATTTCTCATATATAATGAATTTCATACATTGAATTTTAATAAATTATTAGAAATAGTACCCTTATATTTTAATAACCATACTCATGATTATATTTTAAATTGGATAACATTAATGATATTAGGTGGTGCTGTAGGTAAATCTGCACAATTGCCACTGCATACTTGGTTAGCTGATGCTATGGTTGGTCCTGCTCCAGTTTCTGCTCTTATTCACGCTGCTACTATGGTTACTGCAGGTGTTTATTTAATAGCTCGTACTCATTTTCTTTTTTTATTAACACCATTAGTTTTAAACTTGGTTGCTATAATTGGTGCAATTACACTTATATTGGCAGCTTTTTCAGCATTAGTACAAACGGATATTAAACGTATTCTTGCTTACTCAACTATGAGCCAAATTGGCTACATGTTTCTAGCATTAGGAGTAAAAGCATGGAATGCGGCCATTTATCATTTAATGACACACGCTTTTTTCAAAGCATTATTGTTTCTTGCTTCAGGTTCACTCATTTTATCATGTCATCATGAACAAAATATTTTTAAAATGGGCGGATTACGTAAGAAAATTCCTTTGATATATCTTTGCTTTTTAGCGGGAGGATCTGCATTAGCAGCTGTTCCTATACTTACAGCAGGATTTTATAGTAAAGATCAAATCTTATGTTCACTATTAGCAAATAATCATATTAATTTAATGATTATTGGATTATTGGGTACATTTCTTTCATCACTGTATACATTTAGAATGATATTTATCATTTTTCACGGTAAATCACAAATAAATGCATATACTCCTTCAAAACATATCACACACCATTTACCATTAATTATATTAATAATATTTTCTACTTTCATTGGTGCACTTATTAAACCATCTTTACATGATGTTTTTCCATTACAAAAAGAATTAGACGGAAACCATAAAATCATTCTAGAAGTTGTTTCAAGTATAGTAATATTATTAGGAATAATGATTTCTTCTATGTTATGGTTAGGTAAAAGTTGGTTACTTACATATTTTACAAATAATATTTTAGGACAATACTTTAAAATATGTAGTTTTAAATATTGGGGTTTTGATTACTTGTATCATCAGGTTTTTGTTAAAACTTATCTCTATGTTGCTTGCTTATTAAAACATGATCCTCTTAATTTATTAATTAATTTACCAGTATTACTAGTATGTAATATTAGCAAATTGTTGGTGATAAGTATAAATGGTTATCTACGATGGTATGTGGCTTCAATGAGCATAGGAGCTATAATTATATTATCATTAATATTATTTTTAGGTTTAATATAACGAACACTCTTTTAGAAAACATTTAAAACATTTAAACTAAATTAGTTTTAAATACATTGAAATTTGAAATGTTATAAAATAACTAATGTTAGATATACGAAAAATAAAGAGGACATATAAAATAAAAGAGGTAAACAAAACGCCATGTTACTACCCTGTTTAATTATTAACTTATTTGTTGGTGGTTTGTTATGTTGTTTACTAGATTGTTTTAATATTAAAAGTTCACGATGGATAGCTTTAATCACTACATTAATTACGTTAATTATTAGTTTGCAACTATGGTTATACGGCGATTATTCATTGACTAATATTATCACAACTAGTGCTCCTAAATGGCAATCAACCTTTTTTATGCCATGGATTCCACAATTTGGTATTAATGTTTATTTGGCCATAGATGGTTTATCAGTATTAATGATTGTTCTAACTGCTTTACTTGGATTAATGGCTGTACTATGTTCTTGGAAAGAAATAGAAAAATATCCGGGTTTTTTTTATCTCAATTTACTTTGGATTCTTGGTAGTGTTATTGGAGTATTTCTTGCTATTGATATATTTTTATTTTTCTTTTTTTGGGAATCTATGTTAATTCCGATGTATTTTCTTATTGCTCTTTGGGGACATAAGTCATTAAATGGTAGAACATGCATTGCTGCAGCTAATAAATTTTTTATCTACACTCAAAGTTCAGGTTTAATGATGTTAGTAGCCATTATATCAATGGTATGTTTACATTATAATGCAACTGGAGTTTGGACGTTTAAGTATGAAAATTTGCTAAATACTCCGATGTCTCATACAGTCGAATATTTATTAATGTTAGGTTTTTTTATTGCTTTTGCAGTAAAAATGCCAATTGTGCCATTACACGGTTGGTTACCTGATGCACATAGTCAAGCTCCTACCGGAGGTTCTGTTGATCTTGCTGGCATTTTAATTAAGACAGCAGCTTACGGTTTATTACGTTTTATCCTTCCATTTTTTCCTCATGCATCTATGGATTTTGCTTATATTGCTATATGGTTAGGATGTATTAATATTTTTTATGGTGCTTGGATGGCTTTTTCTCAAAAAGATATTAAACGTGTTATTGCTTATGCTTCAATTTCACATATGGGATTTATACTTATTGCCATTTATAATGGCAGTCGATTAGCATTACAGGGTGCTGTAATCCATATGATTGCACATGGCATTTCAGCTGCTGCGTTGTTTATTTTATGTGGACAATTATATGAAAGATTAAAGACACGGGATATGAATCACATGGGTGGATTATGGTCATGTATTAAGTGGCTTCCAGGTTTTTCACTTTTTTTTGCATGTGCGAGCTTAGGTTTACCAGGAACTGGTAATTTTATAGGTGAATTTATGATTCTTATGGGTAGTTTTAAAAGATTTCCACTTACTATAATAATTATTAGTTTTGCATTAATATTTGCCGCTATTTATTCTTTGAATATGATTCAACGTGTTTTCTACAACACAGCAAAATTTAAAAAACACTTAATTAAAATGTCTGTTCGTGAACTCATAACAATGAGTATATTAGCATTTTTAGTTGTTATTCTAGGATTGTATCCACAACCTGTATTAAATACGTCATATGCTGCTATTAGCAATATACAACATTATCTTATTGTTTCAACTTAAAGCATCACAAGGGCTTAATTTCATGGTAATTAATACCCAAGAATTCATCGCTTTATTGCCTATAATAATTATTAGTTTAACAGTAATACTTGTGATGCTATCTATTTCATTAAGACGAAATCACTGTATTAGTGCGACATTAACAATAACTGGTTTTATATTTGCTTTATTTTCATTATGGTTTGTTCAAAAAGTTAGTCCAATTGATGTAACTTTACTGTTCCATATTGAACATCAATCAGTATTTTATGTTATGCTTATAATGTTATCAAGTATAGCAACGTGTATTTTTGCTTATCCTTGGTTAACTAATTTTACAAGCAATAATAAAGATGAATTCTATCTATTAGTATTAGTTGCTTCTATAGGAGCAACTGTTTTAGTAAATTCTAATCATTTTATAGCATTATTTATTGGTATTGAATTAATTTCAATACCGTTATTTGGTTTGATTGGTTATATTTTGTCTCAAAAATACTCATTAGAAGCAACTTTAAAATATATGATTTTATCTGCTGTAGCTTCTTCTTTTTTAATATTTGGTATAGGTTTAATTTATACAGATACTGGTAGCTTGAGTTTATTAGATTTTGGTAAACATATAGATAAAAATCTACAACCTTTACTATTAATTGGTTTAGGTATGATGATTATTGCTTTTGGATTTAAATTATCATTAGTACCGTTTCATATTTGGACACCTGATGTTTATCAAGGTACAGCAACTCCTGCTTTAGTATTTCTCACTACAGCTAATAAAATTGCTGTTTTTGGCATAATGATGCATTTGTTTACAAAGTCGCCAATCATTAATAATGAAGTTATATTCATAATTTTAAGTATTATTTCGTTCGTTTCTATATTATTTGGTAACTTAATGGCTCTTCTACAAACGAACATTAAACGTTTGCTTGGTTATTCTTCTATATCTCATTTTGGCTATATTATGATAACATTGCTAACTGAAAAACTCAAATATGCTCCATCAGAAACTAGCAATATATATTTAGTTAGTTATTTATTAGCAAATATTGGTGCATTTGGTATCATTAGTTTGATGTCCAGTATATATCATGGATTATTAGATGTAGATTCACTTAATTCATATCGTGGTTTATTTTGGTCTCGTCCTATTTTATCCATAATTATGACTATAATGATGTTTTCACTCGCTGGTCTCCCAATTACATTAGGATTCATTGGCAAATTTTATATTCTTATTGCTACTATTAACACACATTTATGGTGGCTTACTGCTGCTGTAGTAATAGGTAGTGCTATTGGTTTATATTATTATTTACGTATAATTATTTGCTTATATCGAACTTCTTCTAAGTTATACATATGTAACAATACTATTAGTAACACAATTTATTTATTGCCTAAAATCTTAATATATATTTCTACTCTTTTAATAATATTATTAGGAATATATCCTAATCCATTAATTAATTTAATAAAGTTAATATAAATATATATATATAGATTTATAATCTATTACATAAATTTGTATATGCTTTATTATAATTATTTTACAAATTACTAAGACTATTTATTGTTATCATTTATAAACAGAATTTTTATAACTTAAGTATAAGTTTTATTATATGGGCACGAAAAGCATAAGCATATCGCGCCCGAAATTACTCAGTGTTTAGCTAAAAATAAACCAATAAATAAACCAACAGTTATACCAATACCAACACCTTGCCAAGGTTTTTCATGGATGTAATCATCGGCACGATAGGCAACTTGTTTTGCTCGATAATAGCAACTATCAGATGCTTGACTCACACGAGATTTTACTTCTTCTAATGCTTGTTCGGCCTTATTTTTTAGCTCTATATATTTTTGATCATTTGGATCACCCGAGGATTTTAGCACCTCTTCTAAAGTTTTTGTTAATAGAGCTAGATCTTCATCAAGGCGAGTATCTGAATGATTTTCAAATTGGTTTGTAGATGACACCTAAATATTCCTCCATATGCATTATTTAAATTATTAATTAATAATAGTAGGAAATTAAGTTTTTTGAAATTATTAATTCTTAAGAATTAATAATCTAATTTTGTTAATAGAACCAACATATAAATATATATCAGTTCTATCATATATTATAGCAGTGTTGCTAAATAAACGAATACTATATAAATTTTATTTATACTGAATAAATATCACAAATCATCATATATAACCTTATATATTTTAAATATATAAAAATATATTATGCAAAATTATATTAAAGTTAATATTATTTTATAATTGAAAATCTTTAAAGTCAGCTTGACTTAACTCAGAATCAATTTGACCCACTAAATATGAACTTACTTCTGCTTCTTGTGATGCAACTTGTAAATTATCTGAGATTAGCCACGAATTAATCCATGGAATGGGATTAGAACGCATATGAAATGGTAAATTTAAGTCCACAGCTTGCATCCTAAGATTAGTAATATATTCAATATATTGACATAAAATATCTTTGTTTAATCCAATCATTGAACCAGCGCTAAAAAGATATTCGGCCCATTTTTTTTCTTGTTCAGCTGCTTTTTTAAAAAGCTCAAAACATTCATTATGGCATTCAAGAGCAATTTGTTTCATTTCTGGGTCATCTTCACCAGTACGCATTAAATTTAACATATGCTGGGTGCCTGTAAGATGCAACGCTTCGTCACGCGCAATTAAGCGAATAATTTTAGCATTACCCTCCATGAGTTTACGTTCAGCAAAAGCAAAAGAACAAGCAAAACTAACATAAAAACGAATGGCTTCTAGTGCATTCACACTCATCAAACATATATAAAGTTTTTTTTTCAATGTTTTTAGATCAATCTTAATAAGTTTATTTTTTACCTGATGTGTACCTTCACCTAATAAATGCCAATAACTAGTCATTTCAATTAAATCATCATAATATTTAGAAATATCTTGAGAACGTGCTAAAATTTGCTCATGAGCAACAATATCCTCAAATATTAATGATGGATTATTTACAATATTACGAATTATATGAGTATAAGAACGTGAGTGAATCGTTTCAGAAAAAGACCAGGTCTCAACCCAAGTTTCTAATTCTGGAATAGAGATTAATGGCAATAATGCAATATTGGGACTACGACCTTGAATTGAATCGAGTAAAGTTTGATATTTTAAATTACTAATAAAAATATGTTTTTCATGTTCTGGTAACGATTGATAATCAATACGGTCACGAGAAATATCAATTTCTTCAGGTCGCCAAAAAAAGGAAAGTTGTTTTTCGATTAGTTTTTCAAAAATATAATATTTTTGCTGGTCAAAACGGGAAATATTAACTGGTTGACCAAAGAACATTGGTTCTTCAAGTTGATTATTTTTATTTTGTGAAAAAGTAGTATAATTCATGCTATATCCAAATGCACATATGTAAAAATATTCTTTTGACTTTAACAAGAGAAGTATAATAATAACATTATATTATTCATTATGATTTTAATTAGATTTTACACGCTCCACTTTCGCAATTCTCATGGATTGGAATAGTTAAATCATTTTGTGTATCCTCTGCACCATCACGTGTATTCTGGTAATACAAGGTTTTTATTCCAAATTTATATGCAGTTAGTATATCTTTCAATAATTGTTTCATCGGTACTTTCCCATTAGTAAAGCGATTTGGATCATAATTAGTGTTAGATGAAATAGCTTGATCAACAAATTTTTGCATTAGACCCACTAGTTGTAAATAACCGTTATTTGACGGTATATCCCATAATAGTTCATATTTATCTTTAAGACGTTCATATTCTGGAACTACTTGCCGTAGAATTCCATCTTTTGAGGCTTTGATACTAATAAAACCACGTGGTGGTTCAATACCATTAGTAGCATTCGAAATCTGTGATGAAGTTTCAGAAGGCATTAATGCAGAAACTGTAGAATTGCGTAGCCCATATATTTTAATTTGTTCTCTTAAATTTTCCCAATCTAAATGCAATGGTTCTTTACATATGTCGTCTAGATCTTTTTTATATGTATCAATTGGTAAAATTCCTTGAAAATAACTTGTTTCATTAAATAATGTACAAGCACCTTGTTCTCTTGCTAAATTATTTGATGCTTTGAGTAAATAGTACTGAATAGCTTCAAAAGTTTTATGTGTTAAATTATTAGCACTTCCATCAGAGTAACGAACTCCATTTTTAGCTAAAAAATAAGCAAAATTTATAATTCCTATGCCTAGTGTGCGTCGATTTATAGCACTCCGCTTAGCAGAGGGAATTGGATAATCTTGATAATCAAGCAAGGCATCTAGTGCACGTACTATGAGATCTGATAATTCTTCTAGATCATCAGGGCAGTTGATAACTCCAAGGTTAAACGCCGATAATGTACATAAAGAAACTTCACCGTTAGCATCATTAATATTTTCTATTGGTTTAGTAGGTAAGGTAATTTCTAAACATAAATTAGATTGTCGTATTGGTGCAATATTAGAATTAAATGCACTATGTGTATTACAATGATCAACGTTTTGTATATAAATACGTCCTGTAGAATTGCGCTCTTGCATCAAAAGTGAAAATAAATCGATAGCTTTCAAAGTATGTTTACGAATATGAGAATTTTTTTCGTATTTAGCATATAAAAAATCAAATCTTTCTTGATCGGAAAAAAAAGCATCATATAAATTCAATACATCAGAAGGACTAAATAATGTAATATTTCCTGCATTTAATAACCTGGTATACATTAATTTATTAATTTGTACACCATAATCTATATGACGCACACGGTTATCTTCAACTCCTCGATTATTCTTTAATACAAGTAAACTTTCAACTTCTAGATGCCATATTGGATAAAATAATGTTGCTGCACCACCTCTTACTCCCCCTTGAGAACATGATTTCACTGCAGTTTGAAAATATTTATAAAACGGGATACATCCAGTATGAAAAGCTTCTCCACCACGTATAGGACTACCTAATGCACGAATACGGCCAGCATTAATACCGATTCCAGCACGTTGAGAAACGTATTTTACAATAGCACTAGCAGTAGCATTGATAGAATTTAGACTATCAGCGCATTCAATGAGGACACAAGAACTAAACTGACGAGTAGGTGTACGTACACCAGACATGATAGGTGTTGGTAAGGATATTTTAAAAGTAGAAATAGCATCATAAAAACGTTTAATGTAATTCATACGAGTGTTTTTTGGATATCGTGAAAATAAACAAGCCGCTATTAAAATATATAGAAACTGTGCACTTTCATAAATTTTTCCATTAATACGATTTTGCACTAAATATTTTCCTTCAAGTTGCTTTACAGCCGCATAGGAGAAATTCATATCACGCCAATGATCGATAAAACTATCCATTAATTCAAATTCTTTATTATTATAATCCTTTAAAAGATGACAATCATATTTTCCTATTTTAACCATCTTTATAACTTGATCATATAATTTAGGAGGTTCAAACTGACCATATGCTTTTTTACGTAAATGAAAAATAGCAAGACGAGCTGCTAAATATTGATAATCAGAGGCTTCATGCGAAATCAAATCTGCAGCAGCTTTGATAATGGTCTCATGAATATCTGAAGTTTTAATTCCATTATAAAATTGAATATGAGAACGTAACTCAACTTGAGATATTGAAACATTGTTTAATCCTTGTGCTGCCCAATCTAAAACTCGGTGAATTTTATCAAGATCAAGATATTCTTGACGACTATCACGTTTAGTAACAAGTAAACGATGATTCATATTACATTTTTACCTTCATGTATTTAAATTCATATATATGTTATATAATATATATTTATATGTAACTATTTAATTTATAATCATTTTTAATAAAATTGAACGTTAATTCAACGAGATAATAAATAATTATTATTCTAATATGCAACATAATTAATTGTATCAATACTATTTAAACATTAAATAATATAATTATTTTATAACTGTAGACCTTTAAAATCAGTTGATAATTTGTTAATAATATATATTTATTTTTATTTTATTTTTAATAAATTTAAATATACATTATTATTACTATTTAGGATTAATACATATTGTATATAGAGAATTGTGCATTTATCGATATTAAAATTAATTATAAATTGAATCTAATATAATTTATATTCTATTATAATAAATAAATTATTTCTTGTAATACTCATACTAATTTCTAATAAGAAATATATATTAAAATTTTAAAATTTAGCGTCTTGGCTCATTATTAATATTTAAATTAAATGAATTTTCGATTAAACTAGAATTAAATATCTTTTTAGTAGAATTTTAAAAAATTAAGTAATTGATGTTTAAATTGTATAAATGGAAATTTATTATTAATATAACGTTATTTTTTTATTTTAAAAGACTGATTGAGATAAAATAATTATTTAGTTTAAAACTATTCTTCTTTACATTCATTGTTCAAAAGAAATATGTTATACTTTTATGCTTTGAATGTTAATTGTAGATGGAAAAGCGGCTCCATGAGCAATCTTGCAAAAGAAATTAAACTCATTAATCTTGAAGAAGAACTGAAAAATTCTTATCTAGATTATGCTATGTCTGTCATTGTTGGACGTGCTTTACCTGATGTACGCGATGGTCTAAAACCAGTTCATCGGCGCGTACTTTTTGCTATGCATGAATTAGGCAATGATTGGAATAAAACATATAAAAAATCTGCCCGTATAGTGGGTGATGTGATCGGTAAATATCATCCTCACGGTGATTCTGCTGTATATGATACTCTTGTACGTATGGCACAAACTTTCTCTATGCGTTACATGTTAGTTGATGGACAAGGTAACTTTGGTTCTATTGATGGTGATTCAGCTGCAGCTATGCGTTATACTGAAGTACGTATGTCGAAAATAGCTCATGAATTATTAGCTGACTTAGAAAAAGAAACAGTTGATTTTATAGCTAATTATGATAATACTGAATATATTCCAGCCGTTTTACCAACAAAGATTCCTAACTTATTAATTAACGGTTCTTCAGGAATTGCAGTCGGCATGGCAACTAATATTCCACCCCACAATCTCACAGAAGTAATTAACGGATGTCTTGCTTATATTGAAGATGAAAATATAAGTGTCACTGATCTAATGAAATATATCCCAGGACCAGATTTTTCTACCGCGGCAATTATTAATGGATCTAGTGGTATTGAAGAAGCATATCGTACTGGTCGAGGAAAAATTCATATTCGGGCACGTGGTAAAGTAATCACTGATAACAAAACTGCTCGAGAAACTATTATTATTCACGAAATTCCCTATCAAGTAAATAAAGCACGTTTAATTGAAAAAATAGCTGAATTAGTTAAAGAAAAACGGGTTGAAGGTATTAGTGCATTACGTGATGAATCTGATAAAGATGGTATGCGTATTGTTATAGAAATAAAGCGTGATGCAGTTGGTGAAGTTGTTTTAAACAAACTTTATTCTTTAACTCAATTGCAAGTTTCATTTGGGATTAATATGGTTGCTCTATGTCAAGGACAACCTAAGATTATGACATTAAAAGATATTTTAAAATATTTTATATGCCATCGTCGAGAAGTAGTAACTCGTAGAACTAATTTTGAACTACATAAAGCACGAGAACGTGCTCATATCCTTGAAGGTTTAATTACTGCTCTCATTAATTTGGATAAAACTATTAATTTAATTCGTAAATCTTCAACTCCATTAGAAGCCAAATCACTTCTTCTTTCTGAAATATGGAATGTTGGAAATATTGCAATAGTTTTTAAAAAAATGAATGCTAATAATCTAGTACATCCAGATACTTTAGAAGAAAGATTGAGTATACATAATGGTAATAAATATCATTTAACTGAAACACAAGCTCAAGCTATTTTAGATTTACGTTTACAAAAATTAACTAGTCTTGAATATGAAAATTTAATTTATGAATATGAAAAGTTAGTTGATCAAATTGTAGATTTATTGCATATCTTAAATGATAGTAATTGCCTGATGGAACTAATTCGTGAAGAATTAAAATCAATACGTGATCAATTCGGTGATAAACGTCGTACTAAAATTAATGCAAATAATATAGACATTGATGTTGAGGATTTAATTAATCAAGAAGACGTAGTAGTGACTTTATCACATCAAGGATATGTTAAATATCAACCTTTATCTGACTATGAAGCTCAACACCGTGGAGGTAAAGGAAAATCGGCTGCAAGGATTAAAGAAGAAGATATTATAGATCGCTTGCTTGTAGCTAATACTCACGATACTATTCTTTGTTTTTCTAGTCGTGGTAAGCTTTATTGGATGAAGGTATATCAATTACCAGAAGCTAGTCGGAGTGCTCGTGGTCGTCCAATTGTTAATTTATTACCACTAAAATCTACCGAACGCATTACTGCCATTTTGCCTGTAAATAAATACACTCAAGGTTTTAATATTTTTATGACTACTGCCGATGGCACAGTAAAAAAAACTGCTTTACATGAATTTAGTCGTCCACGTAACATTGGAATTATAGCAATTAATTTACGTGAAGATGATGAATTAATCGGTGTAGCATTAACTAATGGTACTAATGAAGCCATGTTATTTTCAGCTGCAGGGAAAGTAGTGCGTTTTTCTGAAACTTCTGTTCGTACAGTAGGTCGGTCAGCTGCTGGAGTAAGAGGAATAAAATTGGCAAAAGGAGATAAAGTTGTTTCGTTAATTATACCACGTAAAGAAGGCGCTATACTTACTGTGACTAAAAATGGATATGGTAAGAGAACTATTAATAGCGAATATCCTACTAGATCACGGGCAACGCAAGGTGTAATATCCATTAAAGTTACTAAGCGTAATGGACCTGTTGTTGGTGCGGTACAAGTTGTTGATAATGATCAAATCATGATGATTACAAATGCTGGAACTCTGGTGCGTACTAGAGTATCAGAAGTCAATATGGTCGGTCGTAATACACAAGGTGTAATGTTAATTCGTACTACAGAAGGTGAAAATGTAGTTGGTCTACAGCGTGTAGCTGAACCAGTAGACGAAGTAGCTTTTGCAGCTATTAAAAGTCATATAGGGGTATGATTAAGAATAACATAATTTAAAATTTACGTTAAAATAAAAAACAATTCATAATCACTATCCTTAATTTATTTAAATTGGTTATATATTGATTTATATTCAATATATAAATATCAAATTATTAGAATATTATGGATTTATATTTATTGTATAAATGTAGATAACTATATGCTTATTTTGTATGAGATTACATAGAATTCCTGTGAATTAAGTATATAATCAGATATTAATAATATATATTATATGTAGTAATAGCTCAAAAAAAGTTTATTATAAATAGTTCTTATGATATGTGGTTACGACTTTAAAATAATACCGGTTAGCTGATAGAATTTAAACCATTCAGTCAGCGGTGGAATTCCATATAAGTTACATTAATAAAGGTAATGAAATGAAACCTTGCATTTTTTCTAAAATGATTCCTATTCCTGCTTTGTTAATTGCAAGTTTAACAAACGCAGTAGAAGTATATAATAAAGGTGATAACAAATTAGATATTAATGGTAAAGTGAATGGAATTTATCATATCTCAGCTAAACAGAAAGAAACAATCACTGATGACCATTCGAATTTAAGCTTTGGTGTAAGAGGTGAAAGTCGAATAAATGATCAATTAACTGGTTATGGTCAGTGGGAGTATAAAGCACTTCTGAATACGTCTGAAAATGAAAGTACAAAAGATAGTCATATGGATTTAGGATTTGCTGGCATTAAATTTAATAATGGTAGCTCGTTGGACTATGGACGTAATTATGGTATAGCTTATGATATAGCAGCTTGGACAGATGTATTACCAGGGTTCGGTGGTGACACGTATGGAGCAGATAACTTTATGTTTCATCGTGGAAGTAGAATGACAACTTACCGTAGTAATAACTTTTTTGGTTTATTAAATGGATTGAATTTCGCTTTTCAGCATCAAGGACAGAATACTAATTATAGTGAAATTTCTAGTGCTGGACGTGATGTATTAAGTGAGAATGGAAATGGTTGGGGTTTTAGTACTACTTATAAGCTAGATTCAGGAATTGAAATTGGTGCAGCTATGTTTCATTCAAAACGCACTAATAATCAAAATGGAGATAATCCACGTACTATAGAAATAGTAGGACATGATAGTAGCGCAGAAGCTTATACAGGAGGTCTGAGATATAATGCTAATAATATATATTTAGCCGCCATGTATACTCGTTCCTACAACGCTACGAGATTTGGTAATCCTAATATTGACAATACTGGCATTTATGGATATGCAGCTACAGCAAATAACATAGAATTAGTTGCACAATATAAATCTGATTTTGGTCTATGTCCATCTCTCGGTTTTGTTTCTTCAAAAGGCTATATTCAAGGATATGGCATTCGAAATATGAAGAAATATATTAGTGTTGGTGCCACTTATAATTTTAGTAAGAACTTGTCAACTCATATTGCTTATCAAATAAACCTATTAAATAGTAATAGTTTCACTGATGCAATGGGTGTTGCGACAGATAACGTAATATCAGTAGGCTTAGTTTATCGTTTCTAATAACTAAAAGCGTCGAGCGTGATCTATATAATTATATGAAGATTACGCTCGTGTTTTTATATAACAGTTAAGATCTATAATACTGATCTATAATAAAATTAAATTACTAAAATTTATAGTTAATTTAACTAAATAGCATAGCAATCATTCATTTTAAATATCACTAATAAATTATTAATTATTTACACAATAATAGGAATTAATTATTTTCTCTTAAAATAATTAGGTTAACAAAAGGAAAATAATGAGCACTTTTGAATGCAGAGATAGATAGTTAATGTTTTTAATATATACCATAGATGTTAGATAAAAATTTTTACCAATAAAAATAACTAAATAATAATTAGCTTTCTATCTTATAGAGAACTTGATTTTGATGTTAATTTACTTAATATCAAAGCATTGATTATATTTAATGACTAGTCAATTAACTAATAACTACTTATTGTTAGTATAGCTAAAATTATTAGTGAAGCTTCATGTATAATTTAAGGTTTTAAACATGAATGGTTATAAAAATTTAATAGATTTGTATATTAATATTTTCAAATATAAAAAATATTAATAATAATTAATTATTTATTTGTGATGATATAATAAATGAAAGCTAATCATAATGTTAATATCTAGAATTCATTAAGTTACGTATTGATCTAAATATCTATTGTTAATTTTTTATTACATTAAGAATAGTGAACTTCTAATATAAGAATGTTATTACTGTATTTTTAATACAAATACAGTAATGTCATATTTGAAACACATTGATAATTCTTAATTTATATAATATTAAGTTTTTATATGAACATTTAAATATATATGTTATCAAATAAAAGATATTACATATTAGTTAGTTATGTAATTTAAATACTTCATAGTAATTATGAACATAAAAAATATAATTTTAATCGGCACGGGAGGATTTGAACCTCCGACCACTGACACCCCATGACAGTGCGCTGCCAAACTGCGCTACGTGCCGCATTTAAAATAATTAAGAATATAAAATCATTGATTTATTATCATAATCAAACATATTAAACACGCAAAAAATCAATATGTTGAAATTGAAGTTTAAAAGAATGAAATTGGATTGCTTGAACTTTAACTTTGTTTTCTTGAGAATTAATAAGTAAAATACAGATTTTTCCATATAAATTAAATTTATTATGCAAATTTATAATTTGATCACGATCTAATTCAATAGACACTGGATTTTTTTTACCTCCATAAATTATAGCTGGGAATTTATTTGCTATATGTAATTGTCGATTTGCACTTTTTCCTTGTTTTTTACGTAATACTGCATTAATTATAAACATTTTGTATTTCTTCAATTATTTAAGTGTAATTTAAAACATAAACACATTACATTATATTTAAAATATAAGTAAAAAACAAATTAATTTAGTTTAAAGTATGTATAATATATATTAAGATAAGTTAAAAACTAAATGTTATAATAGATTTTCTAACTAAAAGTCTGCGAGCTGTACGATAGTGTAACTTCCAATAATTATTATTTAAACTAGAAATCATTACGCCATTACTAGTAGATACGTGTAAGAAGTGATTATTCCCTAAATAAATACCAATATGACGATCATTATTATTCATTTTAAATAATACTAAATCTCCTGGATACAATTTATTACGTTTAATTCGTTTGCCAACATCTTTTTGTTTGAATGTTGAACGAGGTATTTTTAATCCAAATTTTTCTTTAAAAGTTAGTTGAACAAAAGCGGAGCAATCAATACCATTTCTAGTAGTACCACCTAAAAGATAATGAACACCTTTCCAATCAATATATTGTTTTATAATACTTAACTTAATATACTTAGTGTGAACTATACGTTCAAATGAACTTTGATAAGAATAAAGCGATACACTATAATTGTTATTATTTTTATTATTTGTATTTTTTTTTTTATAATTATTATTACTACATCCTGATAAAAATGTTCCTAAGACTAAAATAAAAGCTATATTTTTAATATGTCTCACTATGGATTGAGATACGAACATTTTTATAGATTTTCCTTTATAATGATCTAAAGATCATTAATTTAACTGTAAAATTTGTATAGTATATCCAATTATACAAATATGCATTTGTATATTCAGAGATTATTTGGTAAATAAATTATTTTTATATTTATAAACTGATATGAATATATGAATAACCTTTTCTTTCTCTAAAAGAGAAATATAGTGTTGTGGATAAATAGAAAATCCTTGGATTAATTTTAAAATAGTTATAAATTAGATAATTAGTTTATTTAGAATAAATATTCATAAATATAAATAAAGTTTTTTTCATACGTGAAAGTTATGTCAGATATCTAATCATAATCAATTAACTTAATTAAATTAATTCATTATGATTTATTGAACTATATTTTAGATAAAAATTAGTATTTATTTTAGCTTTGACTTTCTAATAAAGAATAGAACTTAATTATATAATTAATTATAAGTTATATAACTTGTATTTTATAAAGTTCATCCATTTTAAATGAAAATAATTTTAATTTATATAATATATGTTGTAAATTATCATAGCAGATAAAAATAATCAATATTATATTATATAAATACATTAATAAGTTATTGTTAATATTACTCTATCAATTAAAAAATAAAAATCTTAGTATATGCACCTTAATTAAATATATTATTTAAATTTATGTTGTAATCTTTTTTCTTGTAATTTTAACCACATAATTTCATCTATCCAGATCATAGGATTAATAGTTTCCAAAATAAATGGAATACCATTAAAACGTTTATCTTTCATTAACCAACTAAATACTGTTTTACCAATATTTCCTTCACCTAAACTATGATGACGATCTATTCGATTACCAATTTTACATTTTGCATCGTTTAAGTGCATACCTTTTAAATACTTAAATCCGATAATATGTTCAAACAATTCAAAAGTTTTAATACAGGATTCTTCTGTACGTAAATCATATCCACTAGCAAAAGCATGACAAGTATCAATACATACGCCTATACGTAATTTATCTTCTACGTATTCAATGATATTAGCAAGATGCTCAAAACAAAATCCTAAATTACTACCTTGACCAGCTGTATTTTCAATAACGGCAGTAACGTTATTTGTTTTATCCAATATGATGTTAATAGATTCTGCAATACGTTTAAGACAATCATTTTCCTTAATTAATTGTAAATGACTACCTGGATGAAAATTTAACATAGTTAAACCTAACTGGGCAGCTCTCTGCATTTCATTGAGTAAAGCATTACGAGATTTTTCAAGCATTTCTGTTAAAGGATGTCCAAGATTGATTATAAAACTACTATGTGGCAAAATTTGATCGCTAGTAAATTTATATTTTTCACAATTGTTTTTAAACATATCTATAACTTTATTTGATAATGGTTTTGTAGTCCAACATCTTGGATTGTTAAGAAATAATGAAAAGGCTGTTGCTTTAATCTGATATGCACGAATAACAGTTTGCTCTAAACCATCTGCTATACTCATATGCGCACCTATATATTTCATAGCTTCCTTCTATAAAGAAAACATTTATATAAACTGGATAACAATTAATTTAATATAATTAATTATTTATATAAAAATATAATATTGCATATATATATAAATTTTACTTTTAAAATACTATTAGGTCTTTATGAAAAGCTAAATTAACTATTTAAATATTATTTAATAATGTTAAATGTACTATTTTTATACAATTTAATTAATTAATTGATTTTAAATTAGTATTTAAATAATTATTAAAATACTTTATCATTAAATTTATGTATGATTTATATATAAAAATGTAAAATTATATTTTAAGATTATAGTTAATATAATAAACAATAATTGTTTATTGCACATAAGATTTATTTAAGTACATAAATTAGTATTTAGTTTCAAAATGTATAATAAGCTAAATAAGTAAGTTATTAAAACTAATTAACTTTTTAATAGGGATTATGCATTTATGAAAAAACTTTTTAAGTTATTTGCTGATTTTAAACCTTCAGGAGATCAGCCTGAAGCTATTAGATATCTAGAAACTGGATTAAATAATGGCTTAATGCATCAAACTTTATTAGGCGTTACGGGTTCAGGAAAAACTTTTACGATTGCTAATGTTATTGCAAATGTTAATCGTCCAACTATAATATTAGCACCAAATAAAACATTAGCTGCACAGCTATATGGAGAAATGAAAGAGTTTTTCCCTGAAAATGCAATCGAACTTTTTGTTTCTTATTACGATTATTATCAACCAGAAGCTTATATTCCTAGTTCAGATACCTTTATAGAAAAAAATTCTTCTGTTAATGAACGTATTGATCAAATGCGTTTATCTGCAACAAAATCAATGTTAGAACGACGAGATGTTATTGTTATTGCTTCAGTATCAGCTATATATGGTCTTAGTGACCCTAAACTATGTTTTAAAATGAGGTTACATTTATCTAGCGGTATGATTATTGATCAACGTAATATTTTGCATTGTTTAGCTGAATTACAATATGTTCGTAATGATAATTTTGATAAGCGTGGTATTTTTAGAGTACGTGGTGACGTTATTGATGTTTTTTTAGCTGAATCAAATGATATTGCACTTAGAATTGAGTTATTTGATAAGGAAATTCAACGTTTATCTTTATTCGATGCATTATCTGGTCAAATATGTTCTATTATTTACAAATTTACTATTTATCCTAAAAATCATTATGTAATACCAAGGGAGCATATAGTAGAAGCTATAAAAAAAATCGAAATAGAATTAAAGTATTGCAGGAAAGAGTTTTTAAAAAAAGATAAGCGATTAGAAGAGCAACGTATAACTGAACGAACACATTTTGATTTAGAAATGATGAATGAACTTGGTTATTGTTCTGGAATTGAAAATTATTCGCGTTATTTTTCCGGACGAAAGTCCGGTGAACCACCACCAACTTTATTTAATTATTTACCTAATGATGGACTATTAGTTATAGATGAATCTCATGTTACAATCCCTCAAATTGTAGGTATGTATAGAGGAGACCTTTCACGGAAAGAAACATTAATAAAACATGGCTTTCGTCTACCTTCCGCACTTGATAACCGTCCACTACGTTTTGAAGAATTTGAAACATTATCTCCACAAACTATCTATGTCTCATCTACACCAGGTAACTATGAATTACAAAAAATGGGTAATTCAATAGTCGAACAAGTTGTTCGCCCCACAGGATTACTTGATCCTATCGTAGAAATTCGTCCACTTGTAACACAAGTAGAAGATTTACGTTTAGAAATATCTAAACGTATTGTAATCAATGAAAGAATTTTAGTTACAGCAATAACTAAGCGTATGGCAGAAAGTTTAACTGAATATTTTAACGAGTATGATATGAAAGTACGTTATTTACATTCTGATATTGATATGATTGAGCGTACAGAAATTATACGTGATCTTCGACTTGGAAAGTTCAATGTATTAGTTGGAATTAATCTTTTACGTGAAGGTTTAGATATTCCAGAAGTAGCATTAGTTGCCATTTTGGATGCTGATAAAGCTGGATTTTTACGTTCTGAACGTTCTTTAATTCAAACTATTGGACGTGCTGCACGTAATATAAATGGTAAAGCAATTCTTTATGCTGATATAATGACAGAATCAATAACAAACGCTATCAATGAAATTGAGAGACGACGTAATAAACAAAAACTTTATAATCAAAAATATCGAATTATTCCACAAGGAATTAATAAAAAAATTACTGATATTCTTGGATTTAAAGAAAAATTTATTAAAGTGAACATTAAAAATAGTAGCAAAATACATGTTGTAAACGAAATAAAAGATAGTCATCTAATAATGACATCTCATGAATTAAAAAATAAAATTTATAATTTAGAAAAAAAAATGCAGTATCATGCACAAAATTTAGAGTTTGAAGAAGCTTTATTAATTCGTGATTGTTTGGAACAATTAAAAATGTCTGATAACTAAATCTTAATGGCATTAGAGTGCTTCAATAGCATTTTCTAAAGCAATTTTTAGTAATTTTCGATCATGATAATATTGAATATCAAGATCTTCTAAAGGTTTACGTATAATTAAGCGATCTTGAATGTTTAAAACATTAACTGTAGGAGCGACTATAATAGCATTAATTACTTTTTTTCCAATTGTTCTTTCTATTATTGATATTTTTTCAAAAATGGTCATATTAGCTGCAGTTATACTATGTTCTCTACCTAAATTTGCTATAAAAATTACATAGGCTGAGGTTTTGTATAAAGCATAGGCCATTTCTTTCATGAGTAAAATAGGCATTAAGCTGGTATAAAAACTACCAGGGCTGATAAGTATTAAATCTGCATCTGTAATGGCCGATAATGCTTCAGATGTTGGTTGAACATTAGGTTCCAAGTTTTAGAGTCTGTAAAGGAAAATTCATAGCATCAATTTCAGTCTCCCCATATATCAGATTACCTTTATTATCTTGCGCAACTAAATTAACTGGTTGTTCTGACATGGGTACTAAAAAAACATTTACTTTTAATAAATTTCTAATAATATTAATTACTTCTAATGGACGTACACTAATATGGTCAAGTGCTTTAAGCATTAAGTTGCCAAGATTATGTCCAGATAATTCTCCATTATCACTAAAGCGATATTCAAACATCATAGAAGCAATGCTTGGTTCTGTGATTAGTTGGTTAATACAATTACGTGTATCTCCCCAAGCAATACCTCCTTCTTAAAGCCGTATACGACTAGTATAACCTCCGTTATCACTTGTAGTCACAATGCCGCCGGTTAAACGTGATCTAAGTGAAGCTAGAGTAGACATAACTCTACCCAACCCATGTCCTCCACCTAATGCTACAACATGATTTAAATCTGCTAAGGTTACATTCATACTTACACTTTGGGAGATATGTTTGTCATTAATAATGCTTTTGATTGATCTACATGTAATATTTATATATTATACGAAATATAGTTATAATAAACATATGATATAAATCAAAAAGTATTTAATATATGGATAGTAAAATCTACTGGTGAAATATAAATCTTATCAGATTTAGAGTAATTATTAGTGATTTAATATCACTAATAACATTTAAGTATAATTTAATTATTTTAAATATCTTCTGCAACTAAAAGATATTAATACTTAATTTTCTATATCAGGGTTAATATAGTTTTAAAAACTCATTATGATGTATTCATCCTGAATCATAGATACTATGAAGTTTGATAATTCAATAAAAATTAAAAATTCTATATTATTTATGTGTACTTTTATAAATAAAAAATTAAATGATTTGTTATAATTAAATAGTTAATATTGTTATTTATATACTTATAATTATATACATAGGTTTTTAACTAAAAAAGTTAAATTTTAAATAAATATTTTAGTGTACATAAATTAAATTATTTTATATAGGATTAATCTCCTAAAATTATAAGATAATATAGTGATATTCATCATTATGTTTAGTTATACATAATAAAATTAAAATATCTATAATTAATTATAAATAAAGTATATAATATTGTTCATTGTCTCGTAATAAAAAGATAAAAATTAATTATCTAATAGTTAATTTTAAATAAGTATAAATCTTATATATATATATATATATATATATTGAGTTATATAACTAAGTATATATACCTAACATAACTTAATGAGTTATTATTATATTAATAATAATTAAAATTTTTTATAAAAAATTGCTTTTTTAAATTATATTAATATAATTTGTCAAATTTAATTAACATAAAATATATGATAATTTTATTATGTTAAAATTATTACACGACAAATTACTCTACATATATGAATTGATATGTTCATATTTAATTAATTTAAGTGATATTTAAAAAAATATTATATTCATAATATTATATATATAAAGTATTTTACTTTACTTTATTTAAAACTAAATTATTTCCAATTATTGTTTAGAAACAACTATATTGATTTTAGTAGGTCCAATACTAATTGATTTAGTACTTAAAAAGTTAATTATATTAATTTTAGAAATAAAATTAATATATGACGATTTTTTAAAATATTCAAGTAATTAAATAAAATTATTCCATATATATTGGTTTATAAAACCGAATTTATAATTTTTAAGATAAAAATTTAAATAAAAAATATGTTTTATAACTATATTTTGCACTTGCATTAATATATTAAAGATACCTATATAAGTATAGGTATTCATATTGCTATGATATAAATAAAATAAACTACATATTTATTACTTATCAATACAGATAATTTTATTAAAGTTTTTATATAACTAATTATTAAACTCATTCAATTTACAATTCATATAAAAGATTAATTATATATAAATAAATAAATTATTAATAATGTTAATTATTATATCGATTACAATTACGAATAATATAACGCATTATAAAAATGAAAAATACTAATATTGCTGACCATAAAAGAGGTTTACAATATTGATGTAAATTGTGGAACAATGGCATTACAAGTTCTCCTGCAAAATAGCCTAATGTTACAAAAATTAATGCCCATAATGCAGATCCGATGACATTAAGAATAAAAAAACGCAATGGTTTAAGTCTACTAGTACCGATAATAATCGGTCCAATAATACGAAATCCATACATAAAGCGAACTCCAATGACAAATAAACTAGGCCATTTTCTAATTAATAAACTAGCTTTCTTAATAGTTTTTTGATATTTGTTAAAATATTTTAAAATTTGTAGACCAAAACGATAACCAAGCCAAAAAAGTAATTGATCACCAATTATTCCACCAATCATAGAAGCTAAAAATACACCGCTAAAACATAATAAACCTTCATGTACTGCTACACCACCTAATAATGTAAAAGTTTCTCCCTCAGCAATACAGCCAATAAGTAGCGACAAATATCCGTATTGACTAATTAATCCGTTGATATAGAGATTCAAATTTTCTCTCCTGTTGGATAGATGTATATCATAACACTCTATATATTTTTAGTTCTTCAAAGAATGTCTACAAAATTCATAATAAGGATTATAATTTAAGAAAAGTTATTTATATTGAACTACGTGTTAATTTAATTTAAATCCCATAGTATAGAGGAATAATTATATGAATCATATCTGGGGTCTTTTAACACATCCTAGACAAGAAATACATGATATTAAACAACAAAATGAAAGTATTTTCCATCATTATACACATCATGTTTTGCTAATAGCCGGAATTCCTATTATTTGTGCCCTTATTGGAACAACTCAACTAGGATGGAATTTTGGAAATGAAAAATATATTAAAATTAATTTACTAACTTCTATTAGCTTAGGTATTATCTTATATTTGATGCTTCTAGCTGCTGTAGCCATAATGGGTCAAATTATTTATATAATGGTAAATGATTGTACTAATAATAATAAACTAGGTTTAAAACAATGTATAATATTCTCTGGATATGTTACAACACCATTATTTATAAGTGGAATTATAGCGTTATATCCACTAGTATCCTTATACTTATTAGTTAATATGATATCGTTAGCATACACAGGTTACTTGTTATACATAGGTATCCCAATATTTTTTACTATAGATTATAATAAGAAATTACGTTTATTTAGTTCAATATTAGCAATTGGGATATTAGCATTTGAAGTATTGCTTGCATTGATAATTATGTTATGGAGTTATGGTCCAAGTTATTTTTTTAATAACAACTAATAAAATTATATATCTAAGCATATATTATATATGTGTTTTGCACTAGGATAACGATAGTTACTATCTTTAGTGCAATTAATAAATAATTATTTTTTATTTATAACCTATATCAAAATATATAGATATAATTTAATAAATATTAACATTTAGCTAATTTATGTCACGATATTTTATTTTAAATATTTGCAAATTTGATTGATTAAGCAATAATTATTACTATATATAATAAAGAATAAGTAAATGATTTCATAAAAATTAAACATATATAAAATAATTTAAACTAACTAATTTATTCTATACCTAGATTGTTTAATCTAAAATATGTATAAAATTATTTTGATATTAATAAAACTTTTTATTTAAGAGTATTGTAAACATAATATAATATCCTAATTATTAATATGATTATGTTATTTTGATAACAATAATTATACAGATATAATCTAGATAATTTAAAATTATGCGTACTTTATAATTATTTTGCTTTAAATTAATACATAAAGATTTATAAACTAAATATATTATATTAATAATATTTCATATTTTATTTTTTAATACTAGATGTTCTAAACTTAGATTAATAAGTTATTTACAATTGGAATATTATTTATATGTATAAATGTCAATTTTTTCGTATTACAATTTTTGTAATAATATTAATTTCATGCTCTTCTACATTAATTCAAGCAAATTCTTTTTATGAATTTAAAAATACCTTAACTAACACTCATCCAGCAGCTACATTATCAAATATGCAAAAAATACTTGATAATTTTAAAGATCAAGTAGCTAGTGCTACTAATGAAAATCAATTAAGAGAACTTAATGATATGACATTAGAACTTTCTAGTAATGCTGATGTATTCAGTCAATTATTAACAGCTAAACGTCATCAAATTGATACACAGTTACTAGCCATAGGATCAAAAATAAATGTAAATAACACTTTTAAAGAAAGATATGACATTACACAAAAACGAAAACAGTTGATAATAAAAAGGAATAAGTTAAATAATCAAATTAAACAATTTAATTATATTAAAAATAATGCATTAGTTTTATCATCACAAATAGTTACTCTTCGTCATGATCGAATAAAAAATCAATTAGAAATCAATTCTGGCAGTATTTTTGGACCAAATTTTTGGTCAATTTTAATTAATTATAAAAATTTAGATTCTGAAAAGATTAATTACTTTTTTTATGAGTTAAAACAATCAATTATACTTTCATGGGAAACAAGTTGGCGATCTGGTACTATAATGTGGCTTTTAGTAGCAATGATAATGATTGCATTTGATTATTATTATAGCGAAAAATTTTTTATTTGGGTTAGTATCAAAAGAATTCCTGAAGGACGCTTGCGTCGAAGTTTTCTTGCCGCATCTATTGCTATAACTACGCCAATAATGTTGGTATTAACTTTAAATTGTATAGCATTAGCATTTACTAGACACGATAATATTTCTATAGATATACGACATTTCATTGAACGTTTAGTTCAACTTAGTGTATATTGTGGTTTAATTAATGGTTTAGGTCGTGCTTTTTTATTTATACAGCGTCCAAGCTGGCGTTTATTAAATATTCCCGATACATTGGTATTAACACTGAAGCCTCTTCCAGTAATTGTTGCTATTTTAGTATTTATTTTTCAAATAATTGAAGCATTTAATAATAGTATGGGCACTAGTTTAAATGCTACCATTTTTAGTAATGGTATAACTGCGCTATTAATTAGTAATATTATATTGGTAAGTAGTGTATTTATTAATCGTATACGCCACCAAACAAAATATCAAGAAGTAATATCAGAAGTTAACAATAATCCTCCTCTGATATGTTTAATTCAAATACTATTAACAGGTATTGCGCTTATAATTTTAATCGCTTTATTTATTGGTTATATTACTTTAGCTCGTTTTCTTAGTTATGAAATAATTTGGTCTAGTATTTTATTTGGCTATTATTATTTGCTTAGTCATTTAATTGATGATGCATGTGAAATTTTATTTTCAACACAAACTGCTACTAGCAATAGAATACAACAATCATTCAATATTGATCAACGTCATTTGCAGTTAGCTGCAACTCTAATTAATGCTTTGGCTAAAATGTTATTAATTTGTTTTGTAACATTAGCCTTAGTAAATAGTACTTTTGCAACATCAATAACACCAATTGAATTAATCCAGAAAATTATTGAATTTTGGAGTGGCAACGGATTAGAATCATTAGATATTGTACCTGCACATATGGTAAATGCTATTTTTTATCTAGTGGTACAAATTTATATATTACGTTCAATACGTTCATGGTTGGAAAAAGATTTTTTACCAAAAACAAACATAGATATTGGAATGCGGATGTCATTACTAACGCTATTCAGTAATATTGGCTATGTTTTAATTATTTTATTAACTCTTTTAATTATGGGTTTGCAATGGAATAAACTAGCATGGATAGTTAGTGCTCTTTCTGTAGGTATAGGGTTTGGTTTACAAGAAATAGTCAAAAATTTTATTTCTGGTTTGATTTTATTAACTGAACGTCCTGTAAAAGTAGGTGATCTAGTAAGTATTAATGGCATTGAAGGAGATATCCGTCGCATTAATGTACGCGCTACAGAAATTCAACTAGGTGATAAATCTACCGTTATTGTTCCTAATTCGCATTTAATTGCACAAAATGTACGTAATGCTACTATGAGAAATGCACAAGGTGTAGTAACTATTACTATCACTTTTGCGTTAGATATTGATCTTATTAAAGTTCGTAGTATCTTACTGCAAGTATATCAGACAAATGAATATATTCAAAAAACACCTGAGCCATCAGTACTTTTTAAGGATTTAACACCAAACGGTATAGTATTAAGTGTTACTGGTAACGTTATTAATCAAAGACAAGTTGCTGTTGTTAAAAGTGATTTATTATTTAATATTCTTATATCTCTTCGCAAAGAAGGTATGATGTTATCAAAATCGCAACAAACAATGATTATTGAACATTGGATACCCTCAACAAACTCATCATAAAAGTAGCAGTAATTATATTAATATAGATATTAATTGTATTAACTATTATAGCATTCCTAATGAAATGCTTAATATATTAAATTTCTAGTTAATTAATATTAATAAATTTGATATACAGTACAAACTACATTTAGTTACAGATACAATGTTAATTATTTATTTAAAAATTTTATGTTAATACTAAAAAAAGAAAATTTATTTAATTTTTTAAATTATTATTTTACTAGATAGGTTCGTATTATTATAAAAAATGAAGATATAATATCATTGATAAAGTAATTATATTAGCAATATGATTACTATTTATTATATATATATATTTAAATAGTTTGATTGTCATTAAGGAATAATAATTCTTATTATTGAAGTTATTCTTATTAATCAATTAGATTAAATAATAGGTAAAATGGAAAAAATAAAATTACATAAACAAGAATTGTTACATTCTGCAGTAATTGTTTATGTTTATAATTCATATTATCAATTGTTGTTATAGCGTCGTGCTAAGAATAAATATAATTTTAAAGAATTATGGAGTAATACTTGCTTTAGTAATCATATCCCTATCCTAGCGGAATTATACATTATGCTGCTGAGAGACGTTTATGCGAAGAAATGTGTTTAAATCTAGTTCTTTATCCAGCATTTAAAAACAGCTATTATAATCTTATTCGATCATAATTTTTTTGAACACGAGTATAGTCATATATTTTATATCATTAGTCATAAAGAACCAATTCTTAATTTAGATAAAGACGATGATTAATGTTATCATTTACTTAAAGACATTCAAGAAGAGATAAAAAACAATTCAATATGTTTTACACCATCGTTTTTACATACCTTTAAATATATTTATTATTTTATTTTTAGAAAATCAATTAAATAATTATTTTATATAAATAAAAAATCAGATATAAAAATTAAATTTATACATAGGTAACTTAATAAATATTTAATATTATTAGCTATTTGATATTATATATACAACTTTTATAGAATTAATTTAAAAATAATAATTAATATTTGATATAGTTTTTTATTTGATTAAATTTATTAATCATAAATAAATTTAATTTTTGATATCTATATAGTTTTTAATACATTAACACAATATAAAAATATTTGATTTTATAAAATTTTATGATATTTAATTATTTTATTTTAAATATAGTAACTTGAGTTATTATATTTCTTTACTTTAAAATATTCAATACTATAATTATATAGTAGTAAATTAACCTATGAATTATGTTCATATAATAGATTTAATTTAAATTAAATTTCATGATAGAACTTGATAAAATCATTAAAAACCTTGGATACAGAAAAATTCATGTACATGATATTGATCATGATACTGCATTTTTGCTTTACAAATTGATTTTAGACAATAAAATTCCTGATTTAGAGTTAGGTAGTATATTAATTGCATTACGTTTAAAAGGTGAAACTATAGAAGAAATATCTGGTTTTTATCAAGCAATGAAAAAACAAATAATACAATTATACCCACCAATTGGTAAGCCTATGCCAATTGTGATCCCTAGTTATAATGGATCAAGACGTTTGGGTAATCTAACTCCATTATTAGGTTTGTTATTAGTGAAATTAGGTTTTCCAGTAATAATTCATGGTATTAATGTTGATTATACACGTGTTACTACGAAAGAGATATTAACAGCAATGGATATTAAATCAGTTAAAGGATCTGATGAAGCACAAGATCAACTTAATAAAGGGCAATTAACATTTATAACAACTGATCACTTTTGTAAACCAATGGCAAAACAACTATCACTACGTTGGCGTATGGGAGTAAGAAATATTGCTCATACATTAATAAAATTAGCTAATCCTTTTGAGGAAGGAGCGGCATTGCGTATTAGTAGTGTTTCTCATCCAGAATATCTATCTCGCATAATTAAGTTTTATTGTAGAAGCAAAACACCTGCTATTGTGCTGAAAGGAACAGAAGGAGAAGTATATGCTAATCCACAGAATTGTCCAAATATTAATATCATTAATAATAATGGAGATATAGTAGTAATGCAAGCTAACAAAAATCAATCCATAACATCAGTAAACAACATATGTTTTAGTAAAAGAGCAAAAGATACGGCTAAATGGATTATAAAAATTTTGGAAAATACATATTTTTTACCGTCATCTTTACGAACACAATTAATCTGTTGCTTAATAGCTTCAGGAGAAGCAGCAAATATAGAAGATGCAGAAATGCGATTACAGAAATGCGGAATCTAAGATGAAACTTTCATATATTGCTAATATGAAAAGTAATGATTTATTTATAAAATATTAATTGTTCAATTTGTTTTAAAAGGATTTGACCATCTTTATATGTTAATTTAAATTACTTTTATAAAGTTTTTGTATCTATTAATAATCAAGATACATATTTTAAATATTTTTGTAATCGATAATTAGTCTGATTATTAATAAGCTTATCTGGAATACCATCAGCCATAATCATTCCTTTATCAATAAAAATAAGACGAGAGGCAACTTTTTTAGCAAAGCTAAATTCATGTGTTACTATCATCATAGTCATACCTTCTTTAGTAAGATTTTGCATTACTTTGAATACTTCCTGGCGTAATTCAGGGTCCAGTGCAGAAGTTGGTTCATCAAATAACATTATTTTTGGTTTAACTGCTAATGCACGAGCAATTGCTACTCGCTGCTGTTGTCCACCAGATAATTCAGATGGGAAATAGTCCATTCTTTCATTCAATCCTACTTTAATTAATAATTGTTTTGCTAGCTCGTGAGCTACTTTTTTCTTTATACCTCGTACGTGGATCAGACCAAATGCTACATTCTCTAATGCATTCATTTGAGGAAATAAATAAAATTGCTGGAATACCATTCCTACTTCTTGACGTATTAAACTTTCATTAACATCTGGATCACTTATTTTAATACCATTTACAGTAAGTTCACCCATCGTTATTAGTTCTAACTTATTAATGCATCGTAGTAAAGTAGATTTTCCAGAACCTGATGGTCCTATAATTACTACAACTTCTCCTTTATTAATTCTCAAATTAATATTATTTAATACTAATGTTTGACCAAAACTTTTAAAGACTTTTTTAAATTTAATCACAGAATTTTTACTCTTTTCTCAATACAACGTAACGTAAAACTTAAAGTTGAAGTTATAACTAAATAAATAACAGCAACTGTGCTCCATATTTCTAATGAACGAAAATTACTAGCAATGATCTCTTGACCTTGACGAGTAAGTTCAGCTACCCCAATAACAATAAATAATGAAGTATCTTTGATACTTACAATCCATTGATTACCTAATGAAGGTAACATTCGACGAAAAGCTAGAGGCATAATAACAAAGAATACAGTTTTTTTGTATGATAAGCCTAATGCTAAACTAGCTTCAATAAAACCTTTATCGATCGAATAAATTGCTCCGCGTGTAATTTCTGCAATATAAGCTCCAGAATTGATCATTATAGTAATAAAAGCTGCAATGACGGGTTCAATATGTAGACCTATAAATAAAGTTGGTAAAGAAAAATAAATAAACATGACTTGTACAACAATTGGTGTTCCACGAATTAATTCAATAAATAGCAGTGCGATATTATTAATTAACCAACCTCCATAAGTACGAGCAAAACCAGTGATTAATCCAATAATTATACCGCCTATTAAGCCAAGGAGTGATATCAATAAGGTCATTTTTGCACCATCAATTAAAATTGGCAGAGCAGGCCAAATTACACTCCAATCAAATTCCATGATATAGCTCCCATTATTTATAATAATAATTATATAAAAGCAGGGAAATGCGGTACCCTGCTATATTAAGGAAGCGCAATCTAAATAAGACTATTTTAGTTCTTTTCCAAACCATTTTTTATAGATGGCATTGTACGTACCGTCATCATGTAGAGTTTTTAATGCAATATTTACTTTTTTGCGTAAGTTGCTATTTTTGGGAAAGGCTATTCCATATTGCTGGAACTCGATAGTAGAACCTATTACTTTAAATCGACCTTTACCTACAGTGTGCATAAAATATAAGATATTTGGAGCATCATTTACAACTGCATCAGCACGATTAGTACTTAATTCCATATATGCATTATCTATATTTGGAAATTGATGTAAATTCTTTATCTTAATATTATTTTTTACATAATCAGCAGAATTAGTACCGCTTTTGACAGCAACTATTTTATTAGTTAGATCTTTTATGTTTTTTATGTTTTTTTCATTGCTGCGTACCATAATTAATAAACCACTTTTATAGTAACCATTAGAAAAATCAATAGCTTCTTTTCGTTTATTAGTAATAGTAATAGCTGCTAATGCTACGTCGATGTTTTTAGTTTGTAAAGCTGGTATGATACCATTGAAGTCCATAGGTCTTAGATTATAACTTAATCTAAGTTTTTTCGCAATTGCATCCCATAAATCAATATCAAAACCTACATATTTATTACCTTGTTTGAATTCAAATGGAACAAATGCAGTATCTATAGCAACTATTAGTTTTTTACCTGCCGCTACGGATAAAAAAGAGTATCCTAATGTGAGAATAACCATAAAATATTTAAATAGTGATTTCATTATTTCCCCTTAAAATTACACTTTAGATATTACTATCTAGTATATAATATAACATATTACTTTAATCTTGATTTTTAAATCCATTAATAAATTATTAAAGGATAAAACAGATTATTACAAATCAAGAAAATGTGTAATAATTAAATTGTCAAACTGTTATTATAAACTAAGTAAATATTATATAGACTATAAATAATGCAAATGTTTGATTACATAAATCAATAAGTGTTATTAAACATAAGCAATAATATTTAGTACGTATTGAGATTAATTAAATATTGATTAAAATAATTAAGTTTTAATTATCTCTTTTATTATATATAGTTATCAATCAGTAATGTGATTACTTTTTAAGGTGAACTTTTAGGAAATTATTATACATATTAAATAAATTTATATTTTAAAATTAAACTAAATGTTATGTATTATACTCACAGTACTAATTAACATTAAAAAATTTTTAGACTTTAATATTTTTATATGAAATGCTGGATAATATTTTTATATTATAATGTATAATGAAGCACATCAAGATAAAATATCTAATATAAATATTTTTGTAAAATACATGCTTGATTATATTTATATTTAAAATACTTTTATTTATATAAAATTATAACTCATTTAAATAGTTGAAAATTAATAAAATTTAATTTATGTATTAATATAATTACATATTAACTTCTAATAAATATTGATATGTAATTATATCTGTTTAATTAAAATAACTGCATATATTGCCGTTGTCAATATATGCAGTTAATTAAATAATTAAGAGAAAGTTGAATGAATCATTGTACCAAGAATGTCATTAACATATCACAAGTAATGACTAAAAATAAAGATCAGGATGTTGAAGGTTTTCGCCAAGTACGTGCAGCACATCGTCGTGAAACTATTGATGATTATGTAGAGCTAATATTTGATTTAATATCTGAGTTTGGTGAAGCAAGACAAGTGGATATGGCAATATGCTTAGGTGTATCACAACCTACAGTTGCTAAAATGCTTAAAAGATTAAATACTACTGGATTAATTGAACAAATACCTTATCGTGGAGTATTTTTAACTGCAAAAGGAGAAAAATTAGCTGAACTAAATCGTATTCGTCATCATATTGTAGAAACTTTTTTATTAGCATTAGGAGTTAGCCCACAAACAGCTCGTAGAGATTCTGAAGGATTAGAACATCATGTTAGCGATGAAACACTTAATCTTTTTCAAAAATTTTATGAGACTGTTAAATAGTTATTTAACATATGTTTAAAATATAAAGAATAATATAACTAAATAATATATATAATTTATATAAAGATAAAATTATTTAAATAATTGGTATCTAATTAATTCCATACAACTAAGATATTTAGTTATCTTATATTATAAAAAATACTTTTTATAAAAACTTTTTAAGTTAAATAATTTATATAATTTTTTAAAAGTTTAATTTTAAAATCAACTGTTTTTCATAAATCATATTTTCACTAAAATATGAAATTATATTGTAGTTTCTAATGAAACTAACCCATTAGTTATAATAACTTAACTATATAAGTATAGTTTACTATAGTAATGTAAGTATTTATTGAAACAATTTTTATATTTATATATATTAAAATTTAATATATATAAATTGTATGTTTTACAATTTTATCGATCATGTAAACAATAGTTTTATTTTTTTAAATTTAAATATTTTAAAGTTAATAAATAAGTTTATTAATACTAATTAAATTAAACATTATATAATTAGCAACATTTTATTTTAAAAATCTTAAAATAGAATAAATTTCAATCTATACATGTTAGATAAATAAATTATTATTAAGATGTATAAATTTGATCTTTAAGATAAAAATATATATTGATTAGGTGATTTTAGATTGTTGATCTTATTTCTAGTGATATTGAAACAACTAATAATCTACGAATGTAGATTATTAGTTGTTTCAATCATTAATAATGATAAGAAGATTAATATATCATTGTATTTTTAAATTTTTATTGATATATACTAATAAAAATAAATTTAAAAACAAGAAATATTAAATATAAAATTATTAAATTGATACAATCAAAGATATATAATATTAAATATTCATATTTTATAAAAATATAAGGTATATATAGTTAACAATCATTTTTAATGAGAATAACGTTACTTTATTATATAATTAGATTATCTAATGAATCTTTAATATATATATAGTAATAATTTTATGTTTTATGTATGTATCTATTAATGAATAATTTGTTTATTTATAAAATGCTATAGTGTTTTCTTTTAAAAAAAAATACTTATGTTATACTACATAAGTAGCTAGTTTTAATTAATTAAAATAGTAAATTAAGGAACAATATGGTATAAATAATTTTAACAGATATAAATATTAAAAATATTTAATATTTATTTAAAATCTATTAAATAAATTTCATATTTTTTTTATAAAAATACAATTTTTATTAAATTGACATTTTAATGTCATGAGAACTATCTAATTAGTGGAGTTTATTTTTCTATAATTAGATTTATATTTTATTGGTGAATAATACAATATTATTTGATTAAAATATATTCTATATTATAGATATAAGTGTTCTTTAAACAACATATAGATAGCTTAATTTCAATTTTAAATATCTTATTTAATAAGATATCATTAAATAAGATATTTAAATCAAAGGTTATGTTGTTTGTTTTTTTTAAAGGTAAGTCTTATTCACATCAATATTTGTTATAATAATTATTTATGATTTAGTTATAAATAATTATATATTTACTTTTTAAGTAAAAGTAATTACTAAGAAGATACTTTTATATATTTTTGAAATTTAAGATATAATAAATTTTATTTTTTAGCTAATAGAAATATTTATGTTGATTAAATTTTAATAATAAAATGTTTAATAAATTTAGATGTTTTTTAAAAATATAAATAAATTATTTTTATTAAAATAAGTAAGTTTTTAAAATTAATTTATTTTTTTATTTGAATTGGGTAATCTTGTCACTACGTTTTATTTAAAACTCTTAAACTAAGGATATAGTGATGAGTGATGTATTTAAAGTTTTGAACAACATTCGTTCGCTACGTGCTCAAGCACGTGAGTTATCATTAACCGATTTAGAAGAAATTTTAGAAAAATTAACTGTTGTAGTAACAGAACGGCGAGAAGAAATAGAAGCAGAAGAAGCTCAATATCGTGAAAAAGAAGAAAAATTATCTAAGTATAGGAAAATGTTATTAGCTGATGGAATAAATCCCAATGAATTATTAGGTGTTTTAGAAGTTAGCAAAAAACGTGGAATTCGTGCACCTCGTCCACCAAAATATTTATATAGTGATGAAAATGGTGAAGAAAAATTTTGGACTGGTCAAGGACGTACACCAGCTGTAATTAAAAAAGCTCTAGATATGGGTAAAAATTTAGATGATTTCTTAATTAAATAACTCATGTAATCTTATTAAGTAGAAGCTGGGGGATAGAGTATTGCCTTCGGCTTTTGTTTGTTTAACATTATAAATTAATAATATTTATCAAATTATTAATCATAATATTATTATATTAATATAACAAATTTAATACAGTATTATGTTATATAATTGATCATTGAATTAATTTATTTTCTTAATAAAACAAATTAATTCAGATAAAATTAATAGGTTAAATACTATTTAAGTAAATCACATTTTATAATTCAATATTAATATTTATTAAGTTAAAAATTAATCTTATATATTTAAATATAAATAATAATTATTAAAATTTTAATATTTAGATTTGTTTTAATTAACAAATAAATATTGAATAATCTGTTTCGTGTTACATAGATTTAATCTACAGTAAATTAATTTAGTAATATTAATTAAATTAATATAAATCAATAAGTTAAATTCAAAAATTTATTATTAAATTATTAAATAGATTAAATAATCTTTTGATATCTACATATTATATTTAATATATAGATTAATTATTTACATATTTAATGATTAAATTTATAAATACATTATATATAATAATGTATTTATAGTGTTTCCTTATTATTTTAAAATTTATATTTTGAAAATATAAACATTATATAAATAATCTTTTTTTATAACTATAATATAATGATTGGACATCTAATAATTTTATTATCAGATAAGTTATTTTTTATACATCTACATTAGGAATAATATTTAATGAATTTATTATATTGAATGTTTATCTTCTAAAATATTAACTATATCCATTATAAAATTTCTATTATATGATAATAAAACACAATTTTAAAAACTTATTTATAAAAATCATAAAGATGAACATTTAACTTACGATAAATTTTTTAAAAAATATATTATTAAAGAATAGATTATAGAATCTTATAAGCAACCAAATAAGTGTACAGAATATTATATTTGATATATAATGTATTATTAACAATATAATTTATAGGTAATAAAAATTTTTAAATATTTATTTTAATAAAAGCTGATATTTTTTAATATATATTAAACTAATATATTATAATTAAATATATATTTAATCTAAAAGATTCCAAAATTCACTAAATAAATATGATGTTAAAGTAAAACTTATATTTGAATATATTAATTTACAATTATGGGATAATTTTATAATTTTACATTAAAAATAAACATTGTTTAACATTTTTATTTTTTTTAATAAAACTTTTGTTTTAGTACAAACAAATATCATCATATAATAATTATATAAAAGACCAGAATGTACCTGGTCTTCCTGTTATAATAAAATTATTAATTTTATTTAAAAAGAAAATTTAACGACTACGAAATATGATTCGTCCTTTGCTTAAATCATAAGGTGTTAATTCAACTGTTACTTTATCACCAGTTAATATGCGAATATAGTTTTTGCGCATTTTCCCAGAAATATGAGCAGTAACTACGTGTCCATTTTCAAGTTCTACACGGAACATAGTATTGGGTAATGTATCTAGCACGGTTCCTTGTATTTCAATATTATCTTCTTTAACCATTGAATCCTCTAAATGAAATACTAATTAATAAAGAAAAAATAATTTAAGCATTATTATATAATGTTAATATTATATTTGTTTACGTAATATTTTGATATTGACAAATGTATAGTAATGTTATATAATAAAATATTTTTATTTATTTAAATAAAATATTTTCAATTGATTAAATGAAAGCTAAATTTTATATTAAAGGCCATAAGCTTTATATAAATATAAAGCTTATGGCCTTTAATATAATTAACATAACTATTAAATTTACTTCATTTAAATAACAAACTAAGTAAGTTTATATAAATAGAATTTTATATAAATAATATATATTTATCATATAAAATAATATATCATAGCTGCGAACTTAGAGAAAATTAAATTTAAATATTTTATTTAAATACCTCACTGTCAATATTAAAAATATTAATATAGATAAATAATCTATTTATATACATTATGTATATAATATTCTGCATCTAATGCAGCCATACATCCCATGCCTGCAGAAGTTATAGCTTGACGATAAATATGATCTACAACATCTCCAGCTGCAAAAACACCTGGTTTGCTAGTTTGTGTTCTATTAAAAGCTAAATTTGATTTAAGTTTAATATAACCTCGTTCTAATTCAATTTGATCTTTAAATATTGAAGTATTTGGAATGTGACCAATAGCTACAAACAACCCTTTTACTTCAAGTAATTCATGAGTGCTATCATTAATAGAAGTTAATTGCAAACCTACTACACCTATATCATCCCCAAGTATTTCCTGTATTACTCGATTAGTATGTAACTTGATATTACCACCATTATTAACTTTTTTCATTAATCGATCAATAAGAATTTTTTCTGCACGAAATTTATCACTACGATGAATTAAATGAACTCTAGACGCAATATTAGATAAATACAAAGCTTCTTCTATTGCAGTATTTCCGCCACCAACAACTGCTATCTTTTGATTTTTATAAAAAAAGCCATCACAGGTTGCACATGCTGATACTCCTTTACCTTTGAATTTTTCTTCAGAATCTAAACCTAAATAACGCGCAGAAGCACCAGTTGCAATAATTAATGCATTGGTCGTATATTTTCCATTGTCCCCAAATAAACATAATGGATGATTTTTAAAATCAACAGTATGAATATGATCCGAAATAATTTGAGTATTAAATTTCTTAGCATGTTCATACATACGGTTCATTAGTGCTGGTCCAGTTAAATCATGCGGATCTCCAGGCCAATTTTCTATTATACTGGTACGAGTTAACTGTCCACCTTTTTCTATTCCTGTAATCAATAATGGACTTAAATTAGCTCGAGCAGCATAAATTGCAGCTGTATAACCAGCAGGACCTGAACCTAGAATCAATAAATTACTATGCTTGATATTATTCATATTTTATTTAGAATATCTTGATTAATATTAGTTAATAATTAAAATTAGGTTTTAATTTTAGCTATTTTAAAATGTTTTATTAGATAAAAACAACATTGAAATATATATTTATTCACATATTACTTAAAAAGTAATGAATGTCTATATTATTAATAATTTGAATAAATATATTCAATTCAAATCCAACATTACAAATTAATATTTAATATTATATACATATATACAACAATTTAATTAATATTTATCTTCTTGTAAAATATTTTTAAAAATCTTTTCTTTGAAAAAGAATTTCTTTTTGATGATTTAAAATTGTACTAAAATATATATTATTAAAATAATAACTATATATGTCAAACATAACTATATGTTATAGTTATGTTTATATAAAATTTATATTTTAATTTTATAAATACATTAAAAGATATATTTATATTATTACAATCAATAAAAACTTTAAGTAAGAGAGACCATACTAATGGTAGATAATAACAAACATTTAATAAAAAAATTAGATTGTATTGATAAAAATATTTTAAATCAATTACAAAAAAATGGTCGTATATCTAATGTTGAACTTTCAAAACAAATAGGACTATCACCCACACCTTGTCTCGAACGTGTAAGAAGACTAGAACGACAAAGTTTTATTTTAGGTTATACAGCAAAATTAAATCCACATTATCTTAATGCTTCGTTATTAGTTTTTATTGAAATTACTTTAAATCGTAATATACCTAACATATTTAAAACATTTAATTCTAGGATACAAAAATTAGATGAAATACAAGAATGTTATCTCATTTCTGGAAAATTTGACTATTTACTAAAAACTCGTGTTTCTGATATATCAGCTTATAATCAATTATTGACTAAAACTTTACTACAATTGCCAGGAATCAATAATACTCTTACTTATATAGTGATAGAAGAGGTTAAACAGAATAATACATTACTACTTAAGGAGTTATAAAGTTACATCCTTATTCGATTTAAAATATATAAATATTAAATATTGTTTTAATAAATTTAATATTATTACATTTGTTTTTATAAAAGCATTGTTATTTATATATATTAATATTGTCATTTATTTAATCCTGCCGCTAATTATATCAAATTTTTTACTATAATTTGATATAAATAAATTACTATAATATTATTATATATAATCTTAATAACAATATTTATTCATATTTAAAATATATGTAAAAATTTATGTTAGATATAATATTTTATTATATTATTCTATTATAAATTATTAATTATTAATATATAATAGATTATTTTATTATAAATTAGTATGTAATATACATATGTTAATATTAACTTCAGTAATCTATATTGTGTTAATATTTCTTATCTTAACTAATTTTTTTTGATTTTCATATTTTCATTATATAAATAATACGGTTTTAATAAAAAAATTAAATTTTTTTATTAAAAAACAAATAAAAATTAACCGTATAATGGTAATTATTATTTACCACTTTTAGTAAGTAATCATTAAGTAATGAATTACACAAAATCAAACATCATTAAAATATTTTGAATAAATTTATTTTGTATCATGATTTTAAAAACATATAAAATATATGTTATAAATAATTTTTATAACATATAAATGTTAATTTAAATTTAATTATTAAACAATAAATACATATTTAATTATTTTTATGTTACATCAACATATAAAAATATTATTAATGTGTATAAATGTTATTTAGTAGCTATAATTAACATTAATAACTTTTATTTCACATTTTAACTTAAATACAATTTTCTAAATATATTAGTTTAGATTTAATAAATAAATTTCAAAAAATCTATATCAATAATTATAGTTCAATTAATCTATAATTAATATGGTGTTATAATCATGGAAATTAATAAATGAAATTTAATTTTATTATTTTTTACTTATTAAGCAATTTTTTATGTACATCAATTAAAGCAGATGCTTTAAGCAATTTATATCAGCGTTTGAATAAAATAAACTATTTTTATTCTTATTTTTATCAAAAAGTAACTGATAATAATAATAATAACATACAGTATGGAGAAGGAGAATTATGGGTAAGTCGTCCAAATCAATTTAATTGGCATATGATCAAACCTGAAGAAAATTTTATTATTTCTAATGGTCAAAAATTATGGATTTACATTCCTTTACTCAAACAAGTAACTGTAAATTCTGTAACAGAAAATATTAAAAATACGCCCTTAAATTTAATTATACAAAATAAAATAAGTGATTGGATTAATTATGATATTAAGCAACAAGGAAATAGATTTGAATTAATACCAAAACATATTAATAACAATTTTTTTAAAATTATTATTAATATAACTCTAAAAGGTAAGGTAAAGATGTTTAAGATCATTGAAAAAAACGGCCTAAATAGTGTATATAAATTAACAAAACAAAAAAATAAAAAAATAAGTTCAAATAAATTTACGTTTATTGTACCAAAAGGTACAACTATAGATGAACAATTATAATATTTTATATTTTATAAATGCTAATATATACTGGTATCTAATACATTAGATACCAGTATATATTAGCATTTATTTAAATTTAAATAATATTATTATATATATATCTCATTTATAGGAGATGCATGCTAGATCCCAATCTTTTACGTAATGTACCCAAAATAGTTGCAGAAAAGTTAGCTAATCGAGGATTTAAATTAGATATTAATAAAGTATATCTATTGGAAAATAATCGTAAAAATTTACAAATAAAAACTGAAAAATTGCAAGCTGAACGCAACTTCAAATCTAAATTAATTAGCAAATTAAAACAGCAAGGAAAAAATATTAATCAATTATGTCAAGAAGTTAATACATTAAATATTAATTTAAATTCGCTTAAAGCAGAATTAAATCTTATATTAAAAGAAATGCGAGATTTTTCTCTTATTATTCCTAATTTACCCATGGACGACGTTCCTTTAGGTAAAAACCATAATGATAATCAAGAAGTAAGTAGATGGGGTAAACCACGTAATTTCGACTTTCCTATTAAGGATCATGTTCAATTAGGTGAAATATTCAAAGGATTTGATTTTACTACTGCAGTAAAATTAACTAGTTCACGTTTTATTGTTATAAAAGGTCAATTTGCTCGACTCCATCGAGCATTAAGTCAATTTATGATTGATTTGCATGTTCAACAACATGGATATACTGAAGTTTATGTACCATATATAGTTAACTATGAAGCTTTTTATGGTACCGGTCAACTTCCTAAATTCAGTGAAGATTTGTTTCATATTAAATTTTCAAATAAGACTACAATTAATCATGAATATGCTCTTATACCTACCGCCGAAGTACCATTAACCAACTTAGTGCGTGATAAAATTTTAACAGAAGATGATCTACCTGTTAAATTGACTGCACATACACCGTGCTTTCGTTCTGAAGCCGGTTCTTATGGACAAGATACACGTGGTTTAATTCGTATGCATCAATTTGATAAAGTTGAAATGGTGCATATTACTACCCCAGATATGTCTGTAAATGCACTAGAAGAACTAGTATTACATGCAGAGAAAGTTTTACGTTTACTAAATCTACCTTATCGTAAAGTTTTATTATGTACTGGTGATATGGGATTTAGTGCAGCTAAAACTTATGATTTAGAAGTTTGGTTACCAGCACAAAATACATATAGAGAAATTTCTTCATGTTCTAATATGACGGATTTTCAAGCACGTAGAATGCAAGCTCGTTATCGCAATAAAAATAGTAAAAAAACTAAACTAGTACATACTTTGAACGGTTCAGGTTTAGCAGTAGGTCGTACATTAATTGCTATATTAGAAAATTATCAACAAATTGATGGTAGTATTCAAATACCACAAGTACTACGCCCTTATATGAATCAAATAGATTATATTAGATAAAATCTATTTCATATGATTGTTATATATTTTAAATGTTTTTACTTTGTAAAAAATTGGTACAAGAAAAATGAAACATATTTATAACTTCAGTGCTGGACCGGCAATGCTTCCATTAGAAGTGATGAATTATGCAAAACAAGAATTATTAAATTGGCAAAAATTGGGTGTTTCGGTAATGGAAATTAGTCATCGTAGTAAAAATTTTATCGAAATGGTAGAAATAATACAAAAAGATTTTTGTGATTTAATGAAAATTCCATCTAATTATAAAGTTTTATTTTGTCATGGTGGTGCAAGAGGACAATTTGCTGCAATTCCTGGTAATTTATTAGGCCAATCCACAACAGCAGATTATGTAAATAGCGGTTACTGGTCATATAGCGCCATTAAAGAAGCAGAAAAATTTTGTATTCCTCATGTGATAGATATTAAAATTATATCCAATGGTAAACAAGCTTTATTACCAATGAATAAATGGCAACTAAATAATGATGCTTCCTATGTTCATTTTTGTTCTAATGAAACTATTGAGGGTATTTTTATAAAAGAAGAACCTAACTTTGGTAAAAAAATTGTAGTAGCTGATCTATCCTCAGTAATTCTATCACAATCTATAGATGTAAGTAAATATGGAGCATTTTACGCAAGTTCGCAAAAAAATATTGGTCCAGCTGGTTTGACAATTGTAGTGATACGCAACGATTTATTAGGTAAAGCCAAAAATTCAATACCATCGATTTTAAATTATCAAATATTATCTGACCATCGTTCTTTATTTAATACCCCTCCAACTTTTATTTGGTATTTATGTGGTCTTGTTTTTAAATGGTTAAAAAAAAAAGGTGGTATAAGTGCAATAAACAAATTGAATACAATAAAGTCTGAATTATTATATAATACTATTGATAATAGTAGTTTTTACTATAATAATGTTGCACCTAAAAACCGTTCTTGTATGAACGTCACCTTCAAGTTAATAGATACTAGTTTAGAAGATTTTTTTCTTAAAGAAGCTTTCAAAGCAGGTTTACATGCACTAAAAGGTCATCGTGCCGTTGGAGGTATGCGTGCTTCTATTTATAATGCAATGCCATTAAAAGGAGTTCAAATGTTAAGTGAATTTATGATTGATTTTGAGCGTTATCATGCATAAACCTTTATTAATATAATAATATTCTTACTTAATTGAATATTTATAAAAAAATGGTTTTTTTGGAGATCTTATATATGCAAAATTATTTACGCTTATCACCAATCACCTATGTTCACGGTACAATTAATTTACCAGGTTCAAAAAGTATTTCAAATCGGGCACTATTGCTTGCTGCAATGGCAAAAGGCACAACACGTTTAATAAATTTACTTAATAGTCATGACGTTAAACACATGCTAAATGCATTAAAATTACTAAATATCAATTATAAACTTTCACATGATCGTACAATATGCGATATATTTGGTAATTCAGGTCCTTTACAAAGTGAGCAGTCTATAGAATTATTTTTAGGCAATGCTGGCACAGTTATGCGTCCGTTAACTGCTGTTCTTTCTCTTGTAGAACAATCTGTAATACTAACAGGTGAACAACGCATGCTGGAGCGTCCAATTGGACATTTAGTAGATTCATTACGTCAAGGTAAAGCTAAAATTAATTATTTAGAAAAAACTGGATATCCTCCGTTACATTTATATGGTGGTTTTATTGGAGGGGAAATTAATATTGATGGAAATATTTCCAGTCAATTTTTAACATCATTATTAATAGCTGCACCACTTGCAAAAAAAGATACTTTTATTATTATTAACAATGATTTAGTATCTAAACCTTATATTGATATTACATTAAACTTGATGCGATGTTTTCATATTAACATTAGCAATGAAAATTATAAAAAATTTATTATTAAAGGAAAACAACAATATCATAGTCCAGTAGAATATCTAATAGAGGGAGATGCTACTTCAGCCTCATATTTTCTTGCAGCAGCTGCAATTAAAGGTGGTACTGTAAAAGTAAATGGTATTAATAATAATAGTATACAAGGAGATATTTATTTTGCTGAAATTTTAAAAAAAATGGGTGCACTAATTAAGTGGGAAAATAATTCTATTATCTGTAGTCGAAATGTATTAAATGCTATTGATATGGACATGAATAATATTCCAGATGCAGCAATGACAATAGCAATCATCGCGTTATTTGCAAAAGGCACTACAATAATTCGTAACATTTATAATTGGCGTGTGAAAGAAACTGATCGTCTTGCTGCCATGGCTACGGAATTACGTAAAGTTGGCGCAAAAGTAAAAGAAGGACATGATTTTATTTGTATTACTCCACCTAAGCAACTAAAACATGCAATAATTGATACTTATAATGATCATCGTATGGCGATGTGTTTTTCATTATTAGCACTATCAGATGTATCGGTGACAATTATAAACCCAGATTGTACATCCAAAACATTTCCTAATTACTTCCAATGTTTGGCACAGATTAGTCATGTTTCATAATTTTTATAAAAATTATTATTTAAATAGGTTATTTTGATAACTTTATAGATATTAATTTTGCTATACTAGTAAATATATAAAATAAATAGTACCTATTAGTACACTAAATAAATACTAAAAAATTAATCATTTTATAGATAATAAGAAGTGATAGGAGAATCTATTAGTGAAAATGGGTATACCAGTAATTGCTATCGATGGTCCAAGTAGTGCAGGTAAAGGTACATTATGTAGATCAATAGCACAATATTTGCATTGGCATGCATTAGATTCTGGTATATTCTATCGTATTCTTGCTTTAGCAGCAATTCAAGATAACATCAATATTGAATCTGATAATAGCTTATTAGCTATTGCTAACCATCTTGACATCCATATTTTTCTAATAGACAATGAAATTCAAGTAATTTTTGCAGGTAAAAATATTACGAATGAAATTCGTACACAAAAAATAGATAATATGGCATCATGCATTGCAACTTTTCCGAGAATACGTCAAGCAATATTATATCATCAGCGTATGTTTCGTAAAGCACCAGGATTAATTGCTGATGGACGTGATGTTGGAACGGTGATTTTTCCTGATGCATGCGTTAAAATTTTTTTAGATGCTTCATTAGAAGTAAGAGCATATCGTCGTATGTTACAGTTGCAAGAAAAAGGCTTTGATGCTAATTTAAGCCAAATTTTGTCTGAGATAAAGAAACGTGATAATCGTGATATAAACCGTTTTACTGCACCATTAATTCCTGCAAAAGATGCTCTAATTTTGAATTCAACTTTTATATCTAGTAATCAATTGTTTAAAAAAGTACTTAGCTATATTCAAAAAAAGTTAAATATAACTTAATTTATAAATTAAGTTATATAAATTTAGTGTGCTATGGAATAGCACACAATTTTTTAAACAACTCCATCCGATCATGATGTCAGATGGTCGTTAAATTGCATAATTTTAAAAAATTAATATGACTGAATCTTTTGCTCAACTTTTTGAAGAATCTTTAAAAAAGATTGAAACTCGCCCTGGTTCTATAGTTCGTGGTGTTATTATTGATATAGACAAAGATATTGTCTTAGTAGATGCAGGCCTAAAATCTGAATCATCAATTCCTGTAGAGCAATTTAAAAATATAATTGGTGAATTAGAAATCCAGGTAGGAGATGAAGTTGATGTTGCACTGGATGCAGTAGAAGATGGTTTTGGAGAAACTCTGCTATCTCGTGAAAAAGCTAAACGTTATGAAGCTTGGATTTCTTTAGAAAAAGCTTATGAAGGTATTGAAAGCGTTACTGGAATAATTAACGGCAAAGTTAAAGGTGGTTTTACTGTAGAAATTAACGGTATACGTGCTTTTCTTCCAGGATCATTAGTTGATGTACGTCCAGTTCGTGATACTTTATATCTAGAAGGGAAGCATCTTGAATTTAAAGTAATCAAATTAGATCAAAAACGTAATAATGTTGTAGTATCCCGTCGAGCAGTAATTGAATCCGAAAATAGTGCTGAACGTGATCAATTATTAGAAAATTTACAAGAAGGAATGGAAGCTAAAGGTGTCGTTAAAAATCTTACTGACTACGGAGCATTTGTGGATTTAGGCGGCGTTGATGGTCTATTGCATATTACCGATATGGCATGGAAACGTGTTAAACATCCTAGTGAAGTTGTTAGTGTAGGTGATGAAATAAAAATTAAAATATTAAAATTTGATCGCGAACGGACTCGTGTATCTTTAGGATTAAAGCAACTAGGTGAAGATCCATGGATAGCTATTGCTAAACGATATCCAGAATCTACAAAATTAAATGGTCGTGTGACCAATTTAACTGATTATGGCTGTTTTGTAGAAATTGAAGAAGGTGTAGAGGGTTTAGTTCATGTTTCTGAAATGGATTGGACTAATAAAAACATTCATCCTTCTAAAGTAGTAAGTATTGGTGATGTAGTTGAAATTATGGTTTTAGATATTGATGAAGAAAGACGGCGTATTTCCTTAGGATTAAAACAATGTAAATCTAATCCATGGCAGAAATTTGCAGAACTTTATAATAAAGGGGATCGAGTTGAAGGTAAGATTAAATCCATTACTGATTTTGGCATTTTCATTGGTTTGGATGGTGGAATAGATGGTCTCGTTCATCTATCAGATATATCTTGGAATACGATTGGTGAAGAAGCTGTTCGCGAATACAAAAAAGGAGATGAAATTGCTGCAGTTGTATTGCAAGTTGATGCAGAGCGCGAACGTATCTCTTTAGGTATTAAGCAATTAGTTGATGATCCATTTAACAATTATATTACTGTAAATAAAAAAGGTAATATTGTTAATGGTGTAGTTACTGCAGTAGATAGCAAAGGTATTACCGTACAATTGAATGATAATATTGATGGTTATATTCGTTTTTCTGAAACATCAATAGGTAACATTGAAGATGTTAGTTTATTTCCCAATGTTGGTGATAATATCGAAGCTAAGTTCACAGGAGTTGATCGTAAGAACCGTATAGTAATTTTATCTGTAAATGTTAGAGAACAACTTGATGAAAAGGAAATAATTAATGCTATTAGCGATAAAGAAGAAGATAGCATATTTTCAAATGCTATGGTAGAAGCATTCAAGGCAGCTAAAGGTGAATAAATCTCAGTACTAAAAGCTAATTGGAGTGTGATTACATGACCAAATCAGAACTAATTGAAAGGCTGTCTAGTAAACATCCTCATATTTCGGCAAAAATTGTTGAAGATGCAGTTAAAGAAATGCTGGAATATATGGTTACAACATTAGCTCAAGGAGAACGTATTGAAATTCGTGGATTTGGTAGCTTTTCTTTACATTACCGTGCACCACGTACTGGTCGTAACCCAAAAACTGGTGATAAAGTAGAACTAGAAGGAAAATTTGTCCCTCATTTTAAACCGGGAAAAGAATTACGCGATCGTGCTAATATTTATTAATGCTCCATTTATAAAAAATAAAAACGGCACTACGTATTTTAATTTAGTGTCGTTTTTATATTTCAATTTAATCAAATCATTAAAAATTTATTCTTATCTAATTATCAGGTTTATCATAACATAAATAATATTATAAGTTCAATTTTTGAAAAAAGTATATATGTAGATTTTATATTTAAATAAATTAATTGTATTTTGAGCAAAATCATTCATGTATGTTAATTAGGAATTATAATAGTTACTATAAGTACTATATTATTGCACTTTAAATACATTTTGGTTAAATTAGACTTAACCATACCAATTTATATTGGTATTAAAAATTAAATTTTTGCGAATGATATTAAATATAATAAGCAATTAGCTAAAATAGCGTATATTTATATAATGTTTCAAAATAAAGATATTTCAACATGGATGACATTTCAACGATTATGGCCGATGATTACACTGCACAAGATAGGTTTATTTATATCTATTATTGCACTATTAATCAATGCAGCAGTTGATGCTTTAATGCTTTCTTTATTACAACCTTTACTAGACGATGGTTTTGGCAAAACTGATAAATCTGTCTTATTATGGATGCCGATAGCTATTATTACTTTAATGTTAGTGCGTGGTATAACTAGCTATATATCTAGTTATTGTATTTCTTGGGTATCAGGTAATGTTGTAATGAATATGCGTCGTCGTTTATTCCTTCATATAATGGGTATGCCAGTTTCTTTTTTTGATCAACAATCAACGGGTACATTGTTATCACGTATTACTTACGATGCGGAACAAGTTGCCTCTTTATCTTCTAGCGCATTAGTTACAGTGGTAAGAGAAGGTGCTTCTATTGTTGGATTATTTTTGATGATGTTCTATTATAGCTGGCAACTATCAATTATTTTAATATTTTTAGCTCCTATTGTTACTTTTTCAATTTTTACTGTTTCTAAACGTTTTCGTATTATTAGTAATAGTATGCAAAACACTATGGGACAAATTACCACTAGTACTGAACAAATGCTAAAAGGTCATAAAGAAATATTAATTTTTGGTGGGCAAGATTTAGAAGTAAAGAGATTTAAAGAAATTAGTAATAAAATACGCCAACAGAGTATGAAGTTAATTTCTGCATCATCAATTTCAGATACAATTATTCAGTTAATTGCTTCAATATCATTAGCTCTTATACTGTATGCAGCTAGTTTTCCAAAAGTAATTGAAACTTTAAGTGCAGGTACTATTACTGTAGTATTTTCATCAATGATTGCTTTAATGCGTCCATTAAAATCTTTAACTAGCGTTAATACACAATTTCAACGCGGTATGTCCGCATGTCAAATATTATTTACTATATTAGATAGTAAACAAGAGATTGATAATGGTGTACGCGTCATGGATCGTGCAAAAGGCAATATTGAATTTCGTAACGTTACTTTTATGTATCCAGGATTATATATTCCAGCATTACAAAATATTAATTTTCAATTATCAGCAGGTAAAACTATAGCATTAGTAGGTCGCTCTGGATGTGGCAAATCTACTATTGCAAGTTTAATAACACGTTTTTACGATGTTACTCAAGGCTGTATTTTGCTAGATGGTTATGATTTACGTGAATATACGTTACGTTCATTACGTAATCAAATTGCATTAGTTTCGCAAAACGTACATCTATTTAATGATACTATTGCTAATAATATAGCGTATGCTCAAAATCATCAATATACACGAGAAAATATTGAGAAAGTTGCAACCATAGCAAATCTTATGGATTTTATTAAAAATATGGATAATGGTTTAGATACTATTATTGGTGAAAATGGAGTACTCCTCTCAGGTGGTCAACGTCAGCGTATTGCTATTGCACGAGCATTATTGCGTAATTGTCCGATCCTAATTCTTGATGAAGCGACATCTGCTTTAGATACTGAATCAGAACGTGCCATTCAATCAGCATTATATAAATTACAAAAAAATCGTACATCTATAATTATTGCTCATCGCTTATCAACTATTGAAAAAGCTGATGAAATTATAGTGGTAGAAAATGGTTGTATTGTTGAGAGAGGCACTCATGATTTATTGTTGTTTAAAAGAGGAATTTATGCACAACTTCATAAGCTACAATTTGGTCAGTAAGTACATTTGGAATAAAAATTTACCTTTATGGTTATTGTTATGGCCTTTTAGTTTGATATACGAGTTTACCATATGGATAATTCGATTAAGTTTTAATTGTGGATGGTTTAAAAAATGGCAAGCACCTTGCCCAATAGTTATAGTAGGAAATATTACAGTAGGAGGGAGTGGAAAAACGCCAATGGTTATTTGGCTCGTCCAACAACTTAAAGCACGAGGATTAAATGTTGGAGTGGTATCACGCGGCTATAAGGGAAAATCTAACTATTATCCAGTATTAGTCACAAACGAAACACCTGTTAATCAAGCTGGAGATGAAGCAATTTTAATTGTACAACGTACACAAGTTGCATTAGCTGTAGCGCCTAATAGGCGTTTGGCAATAGAAGCCTTACTGGATGTATATGATCTTGATTTAATCATTATGGATGATGGTTTACAACATTATGCATTACAACGTGATTTTGAAATTATTGTAATTGATGGAATACGTAGATTTGGAAATGGTTGGTTATTACCTTCTGGCCCTATGCGTGAAAGAATTTCACGATTAAATGAAGTAGATGCAGTAATTATTAATGGTGGTAAAAGACAAAATTCTGAGATTGGTATGACATTGCAATTTGGATTAGCAGTAAATTTATTAACAGGACAAACAGTTCCTATAAAACAATTATCCACTATTATCGCTATAGCAGGTATTGGAAATCCACAACGTTTTTTTAATATGATTAAAAATCATGGCATTACTCCAAAAGTAGAAATTTCTTTTGAAGATCATTATAATTATGATTCAACAGAATTATATAATCTTACACAAAACAATGAATCTTTATTAATGACAGAAAAAGATGCAGTGAAATGCCGATCTTTTGCTTATCCTCATTGGTGGTATTTACCTGTATATGCATGTATATATGATGGAAACAAGGCAACTGATTTATTGGATAATATTTCAAAATTATGCGTATGAATCTTGTTATTTAATTATCAGAGTTAAATAACAACAAATGTTCTTATTATAAATAATTAATATGATATTACAAATATTTTAAATTATGTGTTAAATTATTTAAGCATATATATGTATTTCTTTAAATAATATTTCTAATATTAAAATAACCTTTACTATATATATATATATATATATAAAATTAAGATAATGGAGAAGATAGTGGATCACCGTTTACTTGAGATTGTTGCTTGTCCACTTTGCAATGGAAAATTATATTTTAATACAATAAAACAAGAACTTATTTGTAAACCTGATGGCTTGGCGTTTCCAGTACGTAACGGTATTCCAATTTTATTAGAACTTGAAGCACGCAACTTATCTATTGAAGAGATACATCCATGAATTTTATTGTTATTATACCAGCTCGTTTTTCCTCAACACGTTTGTCTAATAAACCATTAGTAGATATTAATGGTAAACCGATGGTTTTACATGTTATGCATTGTGCATTTAAATCGGGAGCCAATCGTGTTATTGTTGCGACTGATCATGTTAATGTAGCAAGGATTATTAATGCGGCTGGTGGAGAAGTATGTATGACAAGCATTCATCATCAGTCTGGAACTGAACGTATAGCTGAAGTTATTAACAAATATCAATTTTCTGATGAAACTATCATTGTAAATTTACAAGTAGACGAACCAATGATTCCAATAAATATAGTGCAACAAGTAGCAAATAATTTAGAACGAATGAATGTTAACATGACTACACTAGCAGTAGCTATTAAAAATGCTAAAGAAGCATTGAATCCTAATGTGGTAAAAGTAGTAATAAATAGCAAGGGATATGCGCTTTATTTTTCACGTGCAACTATTCCATGGTGTAGTACAGAAGAATACTATATAAAATCATATAATAATAAATTTATTAAAAATATTTTACTTCGTCATATTGGTATTTACGCTTATCGTGCTGGTTTTCTTCGACGTTATATAATTTGGAAACCTTGTCCGTTAGAACAAATTGAATTATTAGAACAGTTACGAGTTTTATGGTATAATGAGAGAATTCATGTTGATATAGTACAGAAATTACCAAGTTTAAGTGTAGATACAATAGAAGATCTCGAACGTGTTCGTATAGAAATGCAACAAAATAACTTTTAATACTTAATATTTATTAAAAAATAAATATTTATAAATCAATAATTACCTTTTATTTATATGAAACAATAAATAAGAGATAATTTAAATAAATTTATTTTATAAATGAAACACTTTAAGTATTATACTTAACTAATAATTATTATATAATTATTAGTTAACATCCAAATTTTAAATTTTCCGATAAGTAATTAAATATCTACATAATATTTAGATATATTTATACTATAGCTAGTATTTTAAATATATTTCAAGATTTATTTAAAATAAAGGTTAATATGAATTATTGCATCATTCCAGTTACTAGTTTCTCACAAAATTGTTACGTTATTTGGGATAACAATAATAAAGAACAAGCTGCTCTAGTTGATCCAGGTGGAGATGCAGAAAAAATAATTGATATTTTAATAAAACGCAAATTAATTCCATCACAAATTCTGCTTACTCATGGACATCTTGATCATGTGGGTGCCGTATATGAACTATCCTCTTATTATCATATTCCAATTCTTGGCCCTCATTTGCTTGATGCTTTTTGGTTAAATAATCTGTCAATACAAAGTAAAGCGTTTGGTTTACCAGAATGTATGCCAATATTATCAAATCAATGGTTATCAGAAGGAATGAAAATATATGTAGGAAGAGACATAATACTGAAGGTATTACACTGTCCAGGACATACACCAGGACATATTGTATTTTTTGATAGTATAGGACGTTTATTAATTTCTGGTGATGTAATTTTCAACGGAAGCATCGGACGTACTGATTTTCCATCTGGAAACTATAATAAATTAATTGATAGTATAAAAAATAAACTAATACCTTTAGGGGATGACGTAACTTTTTTACCTGGTCATGGATTGATATCAACGTTAGGAGATGAACGTAAAAATAATTTATTTTTAAAATAATAAATTCCTATAAAATATTATTTTTAAAAACTATATATAATTAAATTATAGAAATGACTGCTTCACATAACATAGATATATTTTCCTTAGTTATACCAGCTATATTCATTCTACCAGAATTTAGTATGTATATACCAAACTTTTCACGTAAAAGAATTACTTGATCTTCAGTCAATCCACTTAAAGAAAACATACCATTTTGTTTAATAATAAAATCAAATTTTTCTGTACATCCTTTTTGTTCTAATGTACTAACGAATAATTGACGCATAAACTTAATACGTTTACGCATGTGAGTTAATTCTTCTTCCCACATATTACGTAATGATTTACTACTTAAAATAGTTATTACTATAGCAGCTCCATGTGATGGTGGATTAGAATAGTTAGCACGAATACTATATTTTATTTGGCTAGATATTTTTTTAAGTATATTAGTACTAGATGCAATTAATGTTAATGCACCTACACGTTCATTATATAAACCAAAATTTTTTGAATAAGAACCAGCAATAATTAATTCTTGATGGTAATTTGTAAAAATACGTAATCCTTCTGCATCTTCTTCAATGCCATGAGCAAATCCTTGATAAGCAAAATCAAATAAAGGTAACCAACCTCGTTTTTGTGATAATTGTGCTAATTGATACCATTGATCAATAGTTGGATCAATCCCAGTTGGGTTATGACAGCATCCATGAAATAGAATGACATTACCAGCTTCTGCGTTTTTTAGAGATTTAATCATTCTATCAATATCAAAACTATGATTATCTGGATTATAATAAAAATATTCGGATACTTTTAATCCAACTGCATTAAATATATTTTTATGGTTCGGCCAACTTGGATTACTAATCCAAACACGTTTTGCATTTGTTTGATTAACTATGAAATCTGCAGCTATACGTAGAGCTCCCGTACCACCTGGTACTTGTGCTGTATAAACACGATTTCTAGATATAAATAAACTGTTTTTACCAAACAGTAGTTGTTGAGTATAATATGCGAAATCAAAGGAACCATCGATGTTAAGATAATTTTTAGTGATTTCTTTTTTAAAAATATTTATTTCAGCTTCTCTTACGCAATTAAGAATTGGTGTTCTACTACTTTCATCTTGATATACTCCAACTCCTAAATTAATTTTAGTACTTCGATTATCATCATAAAATAGATTAGCTAAACTAAGAATAGGATCAGGCAAAGCAGCAGGAATAGATTCAAACATAATTGAAGTCCATTTAGATAAAATTTAATACATCTAGATATTTATAAGTCTTTTTATGTGTAAACATAATTAAGTTTAATAAACATATATAAATATATTTTATATATGTTTATTAAATAAACATTAATTTATATTAATTCATATTAAAAAGTTGCATTATTCGGTGTTCTTGGAAAAGGAATAACATCCCGTACGTTATGTACACCGCTTACATAAGCAATTAATCGTTCAAAACCTAAACCAAAACCTGAATGAGGAACTGTTCCATATCTACGTAAATCACGATACCACCAATAATCTTCTTTATTTAATCCCATTGTTACTAATCTTGCATCTAATATTTCTAAACGTTCTTCACGTTGTGAACCTCCAATAATTTCACCTATACCTGGCATTAAAATATCCATTGCAGCTACTGTTTGACCATCTTGATTTAATCGCATATAAAATGCTTTAAGATTTTTAGGATAATTTTTTACGATTACTGGTCTTTTAAAATATTTTTCTGCCAAATAACGTTCATATTCAGAAGATAAATTCATGCCCCATGAAATAGGATATTTAAATTCCTGGCCACTTTTTGAAAGTATATTAATAGCGTCTGTATATTCTATCTGAATGAAATCAGTTTCAATAAATTTTTCTAAACGCGAAACAACATTTTTATTTACATTTTCTGCAAAAAATCTCATATCCTCAATACGTTCTACTAATGCTGCTTTAAATACATATTTTAGCATATTTTCTGCTAAGACGATTACATCATCCAGTGTTGCAAAAGCTATTTCTGGTTCTACCATCCAGAATTCAGCTAAATGTCGACTAGTATTAGAATTTTCTGCTCGAAAAGTAGGTCCAAAAGTATATATTTTAGACAATGCACATGCGTATGTCTCAGCATTGAGCTGTCCAGATACTGATAAAAAAGCTTCTTTACCAAAAAAATCTTGTTTAAAGTTAATATTATTTTGTGAACTAAGTGCTAATTCCTTAATATTTAATGTTGAAACACGAAACATTTCACCTGTTCCTTCAGTATCAAGTAAGGTAATTAGGGGAGTAGGTACCCAAAAATAACCATTTTCATGAAAAAATCGATGCAATGCTTGCGCTAAAGTATGACGTATACGAGAAATAGCACTAATTAAATTAGTTCGTGGACGTAAATGTGCTACTTTACGTAGATATTCAAGACTATGTTTTTTTGCAGATATTGGATATGTCTCAGGATCATCTATCCATCCAATTATTTTAAATATATTAGCTTGTAATTCAATCGTTTGACCTTTACCTAATGAGTTTACTATCACCCCAGTGACCTTTACTGAACAACCAGTAGTCAATTTTAATATTTCATCTTGATAATTATTTAGATCATTATTAGCTATAGCTTGAATAGTCTTCAAACATGAACCATCATAAATACTAATGAACGAAACTCCAGTTTTAGAATCTCTTCTATTACGTACCCATCCACATATAGTAACTTTACTATTAATAGATATATGTCCAGACATAATATCTGATATAGATACGATTCTCATAAATATCTCTCTATATTAATAAATAATCATAATTTTTATAATGTTATAGATAATAAAATATATAATATAAATATATGATCTTGAAATTTAATTTTAATTAGTTTTTAAAAAATTTATCTATTAATTAATTATCTAATATGTATTATCAATGTAATTAAATATGTTTATATTAGCTAATAAGTAATAAAAATTGTATCAATATTAATTATATAATTTGTTCATTATAAACAAAAAAATAATTGATTAACTATATTATAAGATTAGTTATTATTATTTAATCTAAAATTAATTCATTATAAATTAGAATATAGAATAATTAATATTCTATATGTTTAAAGATATATTCCATATATTTGTTAAAGAAAAATTTTGAATTAAAATTTAGAAATCTATTCATCTTAATATATTTAATATAATCTTTTATATTGTATTCATGTTAGCTTACTAAGCTATTTAATCATTTAATTTATTGCTTTACATATTAATTTAATTAAATTTTCTTTTATAATAGAATAAATATAAATTTTATTTTACCTAATATTATAAACTATCATAACTTTTATAAAATTGTTAATGAATACCATAAATTATTATAAGTCTCAATATAATAACACATAGCAGTTAACGCACACATATATATATATAATTCAGTAATGGTAATATTAAAAATTTTATAAATATCTTATCTTCTTAAATAAGATAATCATTATTCATTCCAGTATAAATGAATTTTGCATTAATAAACTATAATAAACTTTATAAGTATTAAATAACATAACATTAATATGTAATATTTTCAAAATATCTATATATAGCTAAAAATTAATTTTTCCATCTTTTATATTTAAATTTCTATAATATATGATTTTGAATCATTTATCTACTTAGGAATAGATATGTTATACACAATAATTCGTTCAATTTTATTTAGACTTGAGCCAGAACATGCACATAGATTTATTCTTCAACAATTACGTTTTATTAAAGGTACATTACTAGAAAGATTAATTCATCAATCATTACCTATTCGACCGATTAAATGCATGGGATTGCATTTTCCTAATGCATTAGGTCTTGCTGCTGGCTTAGATAAAAATGGTGAATGTATTGATATTTTTAGCATTATGGGATTTGGTTTTATTGAAGTTGGAACTGTAACTCCATTACCTCAATTGGGCAATGTAAAGCCTCGTGTATTTCGTTTAGTAGAAGCAGAAGGTATTATAAATAGTATGGGATTTAATAACCAAGGAGTAGATTATTTAGTAGAAAATATTAGTAAATCAAAATTTAAAGGTATTTTAGGAATTAATATCGGTATAAATAAAAATACACCTTTAGAAAAAATGAAAGAAGATTATATAACTTGTATGGAAAAAGTATATATGCATGCAGGATATATTGCAATTAATATTTCTTCACCTAATACATTAAATTTACGTATGCTACAATGTGGTCAAAATTTAGATAATTTACTTGCATCTATAAAATTAAAACAAAAGGAACTTCAGAAAAAATATATTAAATATGTTCCAATAGTAATAAAGATCGCACCAGATCTTAGCGAAGAAGAATTAATTAAATTGGCAGATAGTTTAGTATGTTACCATATAGATGGTGTAATTGCTACCAATAGCACTTTAGATCGTAAATTTGTAACAGGATTAAGATATGCTAAACAACAAGGAGGATTGAGTGGGAGACCCATACAGTCCAAAAGTACTAAAATTATTCATCTTTTATCTCAAGAACTAAAAGGAAAATTACCTATTATCGGTGTAGGAGGTATAGATTCATTAGTATCTGCACGTGAAAAAATTGATGCAGGAGCTACATTAATTCAAATATATTCTGGTTTAATTTATCACGGTCCATCTTTAATTAAAAAAATTGTATCTTTTCTTTAAATATAAAGAATCTTTACATTATAAATATTAATTAATAATATTAAATAGTTTTAAAAAACAATATCAACAATTCTTAATTTATTTTAAATAATATAATTTAAAATTCAATTAAATTAATATCGCTCTCAGGAATACAACTACAACAAAGTATTATATTATCTCTATATATTAAATGTTCAGTCAATTTTCTTACTCTTCCTGCAATAAGAGCAAGCTTACATATTCCACAAATACCAGCTCTACAAGAATAAGGAATATTAAATCCTTGTATCTCTAATTGTTCAAGTAAAATTTGCTGATTATTACCAAAAAATTTTTTATCTAGATAAGTAATAACCACCATATGATAATTATCATATGGTACAAACATTTTGTCATTCATAAATAAAGAGTAGTCATAATGTCTACTACAAAATAGTAGTTTTATTTAAACACATATGTTTTATGATTAATTATTTTAATAGTGTAATATGTAATAGCGATCAATTATAGTATATATACTATGTTAGGTTGTATTCTTAATATAATCACTAATTATTAATATAATAATCTAATTATTATAAATAAGCATATTTTTATACAATTTATAATTTTTATAAAAAATAAATTATTAAAAATATTATTATAATACATACGTTATATAAATTATAAAAATTATATATTTAGTATATATGTAAAATATACAATTATTTATAATAATCAACTTTTACAAATGAAATGATTATAAATCATCTTAAAATAATTATATTACTTTTAAACATACTTAAATATTCATCGGATATAAATTTATATGATAATTATAAATAATTAAATTATTTATAATAGAATTATTTTAATTTTGCTCATTCTATTTAAAAACATAAATAAATATTTTTAAACTTAAAAAACCAACTTAACTATAAATCACTATATATTTATAGTATAATAAATAATTTAAGGTTAATAGTTATTAACTATATCAATTAATTGATCATTAAAAATTGGATTAAATTATTTATATAAATGTAATTGATTTTTATTAACATAAAAATCAATTAAAAAACTATTTACATAAATAAATTTTTATAGCAATTTATCTCTTAAGGTATTAAATAGAATAATCTATTTTAAATAAACCTACTTTCAGATCAATAGAAGTATAAATTGGATTACCATCAGCAAAAACTTCACCGTCTGCTATACCCATAACTAACTTACGTTTAATTACACGTTTAAAATGTATTTTATACGTTACTTTTTTCATAGTTGGTAAAACTTGACCAATAAATTTTACTTCATTTACACCTAAAGCACGACCTTTACCTTTTGAACCTAACCAACCAAGATAAAATCCTACTAATTGCCACATTGCATCTAAACCAAGACAACCTGGCATAACTGGATCACCAATAAAATGACAATCAAAAAACCAAAGATCAGGTCTAATATCTAATTCAGCTTCTATAAATCCCTTTCCAAATTTCCCTCCGTTTTGAGTCATTTTAATTATGCGATCTATCATTAACATATTTCCAGATGGAAGAGGAGGACCATTTTTACCAAATAATTTACTATGGCTTGAAGCAATGAGATCCTCTTTAGTATAAGATTCACGTCTATCTAGCATATTATTTATATACCTTTTTATTAATAAAAGTAAATATTATCAAAAATATATATAGTAAAGTGTTATACATGACGCTTAAACCAATTAAAACAATTTAAGGACCATAAACTTTGATTTTTACTATTTTTATTCATTTGAGTAATACGTTCAAGAATAATATGTAATAACGATTCATCCTGTTGACTCTGCCAAACTATACCACTAAGTAATAATAGTGCTTCATCTACATTTTTAATTGCCCAAATATGAAATTTTTCTTGTTTTACGGCATTTACCACAGCTTGATTTAAACTAAGATGACATACATTATTAGATGGTAAAATAACACCTTGTTTACCAGTAAGTCCTCTTGTGTTACATATATAGAAAAAACTTTCTATTTTTTCATTGAGACTACCTACAGATTGTACATTCCCAAATTGATCTACTGAACCAGTTACTGCAATTTGTTGTGTTAATGGTCGATTTGATAAAGCACTAATTAATACACAGAGCTCAGCCAATGAAGCACTATCTCCATTCACTTCTGAATAAGATTGTTCAAAAACCAAGGAAGCAGAGAAAGGTAGTTGTTCTCCTAATTTTAGTTTTGAAATAAGGTAAGATTGCATAATTAATAAGCCTTTTGTATGTATATCCCCTCCCAATTCAGATTTACGTTCAATATCAACACACTCTCCATCACCAGGATGTACTACACAGGTGATACGACATGGCTCTCCCCAAGGTCGAGGATGACCTGGTATTTCTACTACAGATAAACTATTAATCTGACCTACTATACTACCTTTAGTATCTATCATAATTTGATTAGAAAGTATATCATTATATATACGATCGCTAATAAAGTTTTCACGCCATATACGTGTTTCTAGTGATTCCTGCAAAGATTGAGAATTTAATATACCATGTAAAGCAGTTTCTTGTAATTGATGAGATAACCAGCGAGGACAAAGTGGTAATAATTTTTGATCACCGGTCATCCGTACTGCTTCGTTAATAAATGCAGGCCAAAAATCTAATGTTGGTTTAGAAACACCTAAAATCTTTATTTGAGATAGTGTCCATTGACACCAGGCTTTCATCTCATTTTTACCTAATATTTGTAAAGTTTCTTCGAATTCACTATATAGTGCTATTTTATATATTTCTGGATCCAACTCTCGAAAATTAGCAAGAGCATTATGATCACCACATAGTACTAAACGTAACTGTAAAGGTAAGGGTGGTATAAATATAGGAAATGGTCGATACTCATCTTCTGCATACCAATTAAAGTAACCTTGTTCAAGGTATGTACGTAAACGTAACCAAAGAGAAGGTTGTGCTAATAGTGTATCTATTGATAAGATGAGAGTTCCTCCATTAGCTTGATGAATTAAACCAGCTTCTGGCTGTATACAGTCTTTATATTTACGTATACAACCAAGAAATTGTTTAGATTCAATCCAATTAGCGTAATATACACCACCTTGAGTTGTAAATGGACATGTAATATCACTAGGTGGTAAAAGTTTAACATTATTTCTAATTATTTGATATTCTCCGCCAAATAAAATTTTTTTTCTTGGGAGAAAATGTTGTGCCGCTTTTGCAATCCAACTTAAATAATTATTATTTTGTTGACTTCGCAGCAATAACAGTGGAAAACTTTGTGTTTGATGATGTAAATGTGCTAATGCATTAAATAAACGTGGTTGAACTGCAGCAAAACTATCTTTATGCTCTAAAAAAGAGATATCTGAAAAAGTAGATTCGTAAAGGCTGCTATTGGGCTGAAGAGCCCGCCATGTAAGACGATTATTAGTCAAGATATTAATATTATTTAGCTATATTAAATATAATTATACGTTGTATTTTAAAAATTAAAAATGAACTTAAAACCTCGCTAAAGCGAGGTTTTAAGATACACATACTTAAACATTAGTTTAAGTTACTACATTTTTAACACCTTGCATATTAATTTCAACACGCCGATCCGGTGCTAAACACTTAATCAGAACGTTACGACTTTTAATATTATCGCAAATATGACCAGTTACTGGATTAATTTTACCCTGGCTACTTGAAGAAATGTTTTTATAAGGTACACCTTTAGATATTAAATAATTAACTACAGATTGCGAACGTTTCTTAGATAACTTTTGATTATAGATCTTTGATCCAATACGATCAGAAAACCCTACAATCATGATATGTACGTTTTTTGAATCCATTGTTTTGAATTGATTATATACTTTTTCTAAAGTTTGTTTTCCTTTCATGCTTAAGGTAGTGTTATTAAACTTAAATAAAATATCTGATCTTGAATTAAAATGCTTAGGTTTAACACTTGCAATTGCTGTAGAATTTTTTACAACAGGTATACTTGCTGGTGTAATAATTGGATTTTTTTCTTCATCATTACTAAAATGATAAGAAATACCAATAGTTAAAGAACCATTATCAGGCTGTGTACCAACGGTATTTATATCACCTATATCACTAACCCATTGATAATCTAAACGAGTTGACCAATGCTTATTTAATGCATATTCAATGCCAACAGCGGCTAATGGAGAAATACCAGTGTCATGGTTAGTAATACGATTGTAATCTAAATTACTTTGGGTTGAATCAGCACGCCAAACCATACCACCTAGACGAGTATAAACACCTAACTTGCTATTAATTGGATAATTCAATTTAGTAGTTAATTGAACTCCTTGTGCTTTGAAGGCCCCATTAACATCATCTCCTTTATAAGCCATACGACCTAACCAATCATATCCAAGCTCAAAGTCTAAGTATCGATGTTTTGTTTTATAACCTAAAAATGCACCGGCACCTAATTGTGATTTAAGAGTAGGGCCATCATTGTTTTCGTAATTATTACCATAATAAAGAGTATCATGGTATCGAGACCAACTTAATTTAGCACCGCTGTACCAGATATGATCTTTAGGCATAGATTGAGCAACACTAGTATAACCAATTAGTGATATTGCAATTGCGATAGCTGTTTTATTCATTTTCCGCCTCATTATCATCCAAACACAGGTAATGAGCAAATGTTGCTGCTCTTGGTTGTAATGTTTTGCTGGGTTAAAATGCTCAGTTATAAAACTACCGAAATAAACAGAGATTATTGAACACCCTAGCAAATTAAATTCTATAACGAGATTGGAAAGTTACAAGTATGATTTGATGCTAATCAGTAAAATTGAGATATGTAATTTCTGAATATTTAAATTAAACTTAATCAAATTATACAATTTCCTAATTAACTTAAAATAATCAATAAATTTATTTAAAGATTATTTTTTTGTTGTTTAAAATAACTAGATACATATTATATTATAAAGTTTATTTATTCTCAAATAAAAATAAACTTTATAATATATTTATTATATTCAATATATTTTATTTTAAATAAAATATATCATGATATACAAACATTTTATATTTTATTTTAGTTTTAGCAATGATTAATTTAAATATATAAAGTTAAATTTATTTAACAAATAAAATTAACTAAATTATTTATTTGTTTCACACATATAATTTTTAATTTTTTAACACTATTCGTCATTTTAAATAAAAAATATTTTAATATTAAATATTACTTAGTATCATTATCAATATTCTTTTAAAAAACACCACCTTTAATATTTATTACATATATTAATATTATTTAAGGTCTTGATTAGAATCTTTAATACATAAATATACATGTATATATTGAATTTATATTTTAAAAAATAAATATATAATAATTACATATATTAAATAATAATTAATCATTGTTTAATGACGCATACGAGGAATTTTTAGTTGCCGACGAATTAAAGCAGCTAATTCATCCATAGATGGTTGTTCCGGATGTTCAAATAAAGTCTCAACGGTTAATTGAATTTCAGCAACATAAGTATGAATCTGTTCTCCTTCTGCATCTTCTATAATCACATGATACCAAGGTACAGTGCGCAATGATTCAGTTGTATCAACTTCTTCAAGTTTAGGTTCATCTAATGAGTATTCTGGATCAACATCCACAATTACACCAAGTACTCCAGAAAGACGATGTCGGACCTGCTGTCCAATTCCAAATTTAGTGTCAATCATTATGTTCTCCCACGACTTGCTCTGCAAGCAATATAGTGATAAGGACAGCATTTTAAAATTAGAAAAATATAGATAAAATCTTTTTAGATAAAAAATTACTTTTAAAATTTATTTCCATATATATATATACCTTCTAATTCTATAAATTAATATAACTAAAGAATTTTAATAGTTATTATTTAAATGATTTGATGAATTTTATTTTTAACGCAAATTTATTATAAATATTATTTAAACTTAAAATATTTTTTTTGATAGTTTTAAACTAAATGGGTACTCCTAAATGATAAGTTACATAGGAAATACCCATTTTATAGTTTATTTAAAGACATTTAACTGATTTTGGCAATCCAGCAATTTTAGTAGCTTGTTTTATAGGACCTTTAGGAAATAAATAAAAGAGATAATGGCTATTACCTTTTACTTTACCATATTCTTTTATCATAGCTTTTACTAAAAATCTCATTGTAGGAACTATATTATACTTTTTATAAAAAGAACGTATAAAATACACAATTTCCCAATGTTCTTCATTCATAATAAGTTCTTCTTGTTTAGCAGTAGCTTTTGCCCATATTATGTTCCAATTTGCACTATTCTTTAGATATCCTTCTGGATCTGTTTTGATATTTTCATCAATGGATATCACATAACTATCTCCTATTATTTATAGTATAACCAATATGAGTAATTAATCTTTATTAGCTATTCCTAAGCCTAAAAGGCTAACGAAAATATTATAAAGTGATACATATAAACTAATAGTTGCACGTATATAGTTAGTTTCTCCACCATGAATTATATTACTTGTTTCCCATAAAATAGCTGTTGTAGAAAAAAGAGTAAATAATACACTAATGGTTAATTGGAGTGCTGGTAAATGTAAAAAAAAGTTTGCAATAATAGCTGATAATATTACTATAAAACCTGCCATCATCACTCCACTTAAAAATGACATATCACGACGCGTTGTTAATACATAAGTAGAACAGCAAAAAAATATCAGCGTTGTAGCTCCTAATGTAATAGCAATTACACTACCCATATCTGCTGATAATAAGGAAGTGAGAATTGGACCTAAACAATAGCCTAAAAAACCCGTGAAAGCAAACGCTGCTAAAATACCACTTGGTTTATTAGCTAAACTATTCGTCAAAAACATTAAACCATAAAAACCCACCAACATCACAATTAATCCTGGAGGAGGTAAATGATAAAATGTACTAAAAGTAGCAGTAAGAGTCGAAAAAGCTAACGTTAAACCAAGCAAAAAATAAGTATTACGAAGTACCTTATGTGTACTAATCAATGATTGTTGATGTGAAGAACTAATAATCTTATCCATAATAGTCCCCTTATTCTAGATATAATAAAGATTATATTAAATAATACACACTACCTACTAGATAGCAAATAGATTTTTTTCATTCATGTGATAAAATTAAATAATTAAAAATTTAAATTTTGTAACTGCTTTAAAATAGATAATTAATACATACATTATATTGAGATGAGAAAAATTTATATTATATTATATTAGGAGGAGTGGCCGAGTGGTTTAAGGCAACGGTCTTGAAAACCGTCAATGGGCAACTGTTCGAGAGTTCGAATCTCTCCTCCTCCATTTTAATTTTAGTTATTAAACTAACTATATTAATTTGCTGAATGTATAACTGGTGATTATTTATTATAGTCCATTTCACATGAAGTTATTAACTCCATTAGTAAGTAGCAATTTTGATTTTAAAACATTTTTGAATAGTACGACTAATCAACCTGGTGTTTATCGTATGTATGATAAACTAGGTAAAGTAATTTATGTAGGCAAAGCTAAAGATCTTAAACAACGCTTAAGCAGTTATTCATATTTAAATTCTAAAAATGAAAAAACTAAATTATTAATAAGTTATATTCAAAACATTGATATTACCGTTACACATACTGAAATTGAAGCTCTATTACTTGAACATAATTATATCAAATTTTATCAACCTAAATATAATGTTCTATTACGTGATGATAAATCCTATCCTTATATTTTTTTAAGTAATGACATACATCCACGTTTAACTATATATCGTGGTAAATGTCCAAACGGTGAATTTTTTGGTCCATTTCCTAATGGTTTTGCAATAAAAGAAGCTTTAAAATTACTTCAAAAAGTGTTTCCAATTCGTCAATGTAAAAACGATGTATATCAAAATCGCTCACGACCATGTTTGTTGTATCAAATAAATCGCTGTCTTGCACCTTGTATAAAAGGTCTAGTAAGTGATAAGGAATACGCACAACAAGTGCAATATGTACGTTTATTTCTTTCAGGAAGAGATAATCAAATAATTACGTTATTAATACAACGTATGGAAAAGGCCAGCACATCATTACATTTTGAAGAAGCAATAAAATTACGTAACCAAATCAAAATAATTCGTCAATTAACTACAAAACAATATATTGATAGTCAATGTGAAGATCTTGATGTTATAGGTATGGCTTATGATTTTGGAATTGCCTGTATACATTTATTATTTATTCGACAAAATAAAATATTAGGTAGTCAAAGTTTTTTTCCTAAAATACCCATCAGTACCGATTTTACTGAAATAATACAAACATTTTTAGGTCAATATTATTTACAAGGAAATAATACTCGTACTGTGCCTGTTAGTATTTTATTAAATGATGAATTACCAGAACGTAAATTGCTACAAGATTCATTAGAGATAATAACTGGTCGTAAAATTACTATAATTAATAAATTAAACAGTAATGAAAAAGAACACTATCTTCAATTAGCTAATACTAATGCTTTAGCAGCATTAAAAGCTCGCATTTTACAAAATTCAATTATACAACAACGTATATTGGCCCTAGAATCATTTATTCAAATAAATAAAATTAACCGTATAGAATGTTTTGATATTAGTCATACTATGGGTGATAATACTACTGGAGCTTGCGTAGTATTTAATCGTAATGGTCCATTATACTCTGAATACCGAAGGTATAATATTAAAGATATTACTCCAGGTAATGATTATGCAGCTATTAATCAAGTATTATTGCAACATTATAAAAATATATTAACAAAAAATAAAATTCCAGATGTAATTATAATTGATGGAGGTAAAGGACAATTAGCACAAGCTCAAAAAACTATGATTATTTTAGAAAAAATATGGAATAAAAAACATCCAATACTAATTGCAATTGCAAAGAACAAAAAAAGAAAAAAAGGATTAGAAACTCTTTTTTTAAAATCAAAAGGTATAGGTATCTCTTTACCGAACGACTCTTTAGTATTACAGATTATTCAGCATATACGTAACCACGCTCATAATTATGCTATTTGTGGTCATCGAAAAAAACAATCAAAAATAAAGAATAGTAATATACTAGAAAAGATTCAAGGAATTGGTCCAAAAAGAAAACGACAATTATTACAATATATGGGTGGTTTACAACCATTAATAAACGCCAATATTGAAGATCTTGTTAAAGTACCTGGTATTTCTTGTACTTTAGCAAAAAAAATTTATTTTTCACTTAAAAATTCATCACTTTAATAAATTAAACATATAAAGGTATGACCTATATTTTATAAACTCTACCAGGTAATAACTGGCATATGCAGCAATTTAATATTCCAATATTTTTGACCTTATTTAGAGTCATTTTGATTCCTTGTTTTATATTAACCTTTTATTTACCATTTCATTACTCATCTAGTATCACTACATTGATCTTTTTAATTGCTGCTATAACTGATTGGTGTGATGGCTTTTTAGCCCGAAGATGGAAACAGACTACACGTTTTGGTGCATTTTTAGACCCAGTAGCTGATAAAATTATGATCTGCAGTCTATTAATTTTATTAACTGAATATTTCCATTCGTGGTTAATAACCTTACCATCAGTTATTATCATTGCTCGTGAAATTATAATTTCTGCATTACGGGAATGGATGGCAGAAATCGGTAAACGTAATAATATAGCGGTTTCATTAATTGGTAAAATTAAAACTATGATACAAATGTTATCATTAATAGCATTATTATGGCATCCGGATACCATAATCGTGTATATTGGTATTATCTCATTATATATAGCTACATTTCTAACATTTTGGTCGATGTTTCAATATATAATTGCAGCATATAATTATTTTTTTTGTTAATATGTTTTTTGTATTAAAAATAAAATATATTATATGAATAATGTTATTGACTCATAATATAAGTTTAGTAAAATAAGTAGGATGAAAATAATTGTGATTAAATAAATAAAATTTGCAATTAAGCTGCAATGCAATCATTAATATTTAAGTTGTTTGAATTAGAATAAATTATAATAATATTATTAATATAAGGTTAAATTTATTAATGCAATATTATTTAATAATTAGATAAGAAATTAAAGGCGTGTTGGCAGAGTGGTTATGCAGCGGATTGCAAATCCGCTCATCTCGGTTCAATTCCGAGACACGCCTATTTATAATAGCTAAGCCCGGATGGTGAAATTGGTAGACACAAGGGACTTAAAATCCCTCAGCTGTATTAGCTATGCGGGTTCAAGTCCCGCTCCGGGCATTATATTATATGCATGGATATAAATATCTTTGAATAAAGATCTAATTTTTAAAATTAATCTATAAGAAATTTCATTCAAGTTATCTTAATTAATTTAATTAACAGTTACTAGATACAATATACATTTATTCTTAATACCATTAATGAATATTATAATTATTATTAGAGAGATAAAATGAGCGCTTTGAGTAAAGAAGCTAATTTAGTTCATAAAGCGCTACTAGCACATGGTCTAGAAACTCCTTTATATGAACCTTTTTTATATCAATGTAATACTACTGATCTAAAATATAAAATTAGTAGTCATATAACAGAAATTATGAATATTCTGAATTTAAATTTAAAAGATGATAGCCTAATAAACACACCTCATCGAATAGCTAAAATGTATATTGATGAAATTTTTTCAGGTCTTAATTATATTAATTTTCCTAAGATTACTCTTATTGATAATAAGATGAACATAGATGAAATAATAGCTATTCGTGATGTTACTCTCCTTACGTTCTGTGAACATCATTTTATAGTTATTGATGGCAAAGCAACTATAGCTTATATACCTAAAAATAAAGTTATTGGGTTATCTAAAATCAATCGAATTGTACAATTTTTTGCCAAACGTCCCCAAATACAAGAACGCCTAACTCAGCAATTGCTAATAGCATTTCAAACATTACTTCAAACAACTAATGTTGCAGTTTCAATTAATGCAATGCATTATTGTGTAAAAGCACGAGGTATAAAGGATACTACAAGTACTACTATAACTACATCTCTTGGCGGTTTATTTAAAACCAGCCAAGATACTCGTCATGAATTTTTACGTGTAATACATAACAGATAAAAATGAATTTTTTGAATATAATTCAATAAATAGAATATCTATATAAAAAATATATATAATTTTAATTAAAAATTATATATAATTAATATTATTTAATGAAATTATATAAAATACCTTAAATATATTATAACTTTAATAAATTGAACATTATTATTTATCGAATAAATTATTTTCTTTAGAAATTGTAAGTAATGCATCAATTTTTCTTATATCGATACGACTATATAATGGTTGAAATTTTTTAATAGTATGATTTAGTAATGGATTATGAATTGTAGACCAATTTAATTTGCATTGTAAAAAATCTTCAGTAAGTTGACTTAATTTAGGTAAAACAGGTTTTAAGTAAGTCATAATTATCTTAAATAAATTGATTCCCATGGAACAAATCATATGTAGTTCAATATCATTTTTAGAATCTTTTGCCAATATCCATGGAGTTTGAGCATCAATATACTGATTAGCTAAATTTGTTAAATTCATAATGTTATTAATAGCTTTATTAAACTCTCGTGTGAGCCAATGATTACCAATTTTTTCGGATTCATTAATAAATCTTTGATACAGAACAGTATCTGATAATTGATTAGCCAGTATTCCATTGAAATGTTTAGTTACAAAACTGGCATTGCGTGCTGCCAAATTCACTACTTTATTAACGATATCGGCATTTACACGTTGCACAAAATCTTTTAAATTTAAATCAATATCATCAATAGATGATGATAGCTTAGTAGCATAATAATAACGTAAACTATCTGAGTCAAAGTGTTGTATCCAAGTTCTAGCTGTAATAAAGTTACCACGTGATTTTGACATTTTAACACCATTTACTTTAATATGGCCGTGAACAAATAAGTTAGTTGGCTTGCGAAATCGACTTGCTTCTAGTATTGCTGGCCAAAATAAACCATGGAAGTACACTATATCTTTGCCAATAAAATGGTATAGTTCAGTTCTAGATTCTTTTTCCCAAAATTCATTAAAACTAATAGTATTATGTGTTTTTGCACATAAATTTTTGAATGCACTCATATATCCTATGGGCGCATCTAACCACACATAAAAATATTTACCTGGTTCATTAGGAATTTCAAAACCAAAATAAGGAGCATCACGTGAAATATTCCATTGTTGGAGGCCAGATTTACACCATTCTTGAATAGGTTTTAATACTTGATCCTGTATCGTACCAGAATGTATCCATTGTATAAGGAATTCATTAAATAATGGAAGATTAAAGAAAAAATGCTTAGAAGTACGTATCTTAGGTACACTATTTGATAGCATTGATCTAGGTTGAAGTAATTCCATAGGAGTGTAGGTTGCACCACATATTTCACAATTATCTCCGTATTGATTTAAAGATTTACATTTTGGACAGGAACCTTTTACAAAACGATCTGGAAGAAACATTGATTTTTTAGAATCATAAAGTTGACAAATAGTACTAGTTGTAATTAAACCTTGTTGTTTTAACTGTTGATAAATTAATTCAGTTAATTGACGATTTTCTTTGCTATTTGTTGAATGGTAGTTATCATACTGTATGCTAAAATTGGCAAAATCAGTTTCATGTTCTTTTTTAATCTTATTTAACATTTGTACAGGTTCGATATTTAATTGCTGTGCTTTTAACATAATAGCAGTACCATGAGCATCATCGGCACATATAAAATATACTTGGTGTCCTCGCATCCGTTGATAACGTACCCAAATATCTGCTTGAATATGCTCAAGTAAATGACCAAGATGAATAGGTCCATTGGCGTATGGTAGAGCACATGTTACTAAAATTTTTTTAGATAGTTGGTTCATTAATTTTATTAAATTTCCGATTTTTATGAAAAGTTATTAATTCGTTGTAATCAAATTACATTGAACTATAAAAATTATTATCTTTATACTTTTATTAATCATTCTGATTTATTATTTAAACAATATTCTTATATGTAAATACAGATTAACTTTATTTAAGTAATATTTATCTTATAGATATAACTATATAATTTAATTAAATAAAATTTATAAAGTCATCATATTATTTATTTTATTATTTAATAAATTTTATCTGAAAAATATTAAATTTTAAAATATTAAAATTTAATATTATTAACTTATCAGTTAATTATTCATTATAAAAATATATTAAATAAATATTATTAATTACTTAAATTAAATATAAAAAATAAATTTTTATTATAATATTAATTACTATAATTAATATTATATATGTTAAATATTTAATAATTTAGTTAAATTTTACGATAGTTAGCTTATATTAGTCATTTTATGAATTAAAATATAAAATATTAAATTAAAATAATTTACTTCATTTTAGTATGGATATATATATATAATCAAGTTAGTAATAACTATATGTATTACATTTAAACTGAAAATTATTTATAATTTTTTATATAAGGAAATTAAGTATGTCTCTTATTAAGACTAAAATTAAATCATTTAAAAATATGGCCTTTAAAGATGGTGAATTCATTGAAGTAACTGAAAAAAATATTCATGGTAGATGGAATATTTTTTTCTTTTATCCTGCAGATTTTACCTTTGTTTGCCCAACTGAATTGAGTAATCTAGCAAATTATTATGAATATTTTCAAAGGATTAATGTAGATATTTATTCTATTTCTACAGATACACATTTTACCCATAAAGCTTGGCATAGTTGTTCTAAATCTCTTGAGAAAGTTAAATACACAATGATTGGAGATCCTACAGGATCATTAACTCGTAATTTTGAAATTATGCAAGAAAATGAAGGTCTAGCTGATCGTGGTACTTTTATAATAGATCCAGAAGGTATCATACAAGCTATTGAAATTACCGCTCAAGGAATAGGACGTGATGCTTCTGATTTATTGCGTAAAGTAAAAGCAGCTCAATATGTTGCATCCCATCCAAATGAAGTTTGCCCTGCTACATGGAAAGAAGGAGATGCGACATTAGTTCCATCAATTAACTTAGTTGGTAAATTGTGATTGTATAAAATACATACATAATTTATTTAAATTTACTATGATTTTATATGATAATTACAAAGTTTATTGATATTTTATATAAATGTAAATACTTAATTAAGTGCATAATACTATCTATTATAATTAGTAATTTTGTTATTTAATCATTGGCAAGAATAGCAAATTCTTGCCAATTTAAAATTATTAAAATATTTTTATCTTGTATATTCAATAAAAATTATTAATTATAATTATTTGATTCTATACATGTAGCTAATATTTAGCTACATAAAATTCTATGTATATATATATAAACAATTAAACTTTACTTAATATCAATCTAATCTTTTAGATTAAATATATACATTATATATAACACAAATTATTTACTATAATAGAGTATTATTGCTAATATATTGATTTCATCAATACATTATAGTATCACGCTTTTTTAATTATATATTATGATAATGTTTAAATAGCAAAATATTTTAATTATTAACAATTTAAGTCTTAGTTTATTAATTAAATTCTATAAATAGTCAGTAAATTTAAATACTATGTACTTATATGTATTAATTAATTTTAAAAGCATATGTTTAAAGAACATAGGTAATACATGAAGCAAATTAATGCCTTAACAATTGCTGGTACTGATCCCATTGGAGGTGCTGGTATTCAAGCTGATCTTAAAGTATTTGCAGCATTAGGAGTATATGGAACTAGTGTGGTTACTGCACTAATAGCACAAAATACTTGTGGTGTGCAATCAATATATCGAATTAAATCTGATTTTATCAAAGCACAATTGAATTCAGTATTAGATGATATTCAAATAGATTCAGTTAAAATTGGTATGCTTTCAGAAAGTTCTATTATTCAAGTTATTGCTGAAAAATTAAAAATAATTAAATTACCATTTATAGTGTTAGATACAGTCATGGTAGCAAAAAGTGGAGATCTGCTATTATCTATGGATGCTGTTGTTACTATGCGTAACTTGCTATTACCGCAAGTTTCAATTATCACTCCAAATTTATTCGAAGCATCTAGATTATTAGAATGTTCAGTAGCAGAAGATGAAAAAACAATGATATCCCAAGGATATGCATTACTTAAATTTGGTTGTGAAGCAGTACTTATAAAAGGTGGACATCTTAAACATATAGAAAGTCCAGATTGGTTGATTACTTGTAATGGTCATCAACGTTTTACTGCACCTCGATTAAATACACGTCATACCCATGGAACTGGTTGTTCTCTATCTGCAGCACTAGCGGCCTTGCGCCCTAGTCATGATAGTTGGAATTCTACCATAACTGAAGCAAAAATTTGGTTACATCAAGCATTATTACATTCTGATTCATTAAAAGTTGGCAATGGTAAAAGACCAATTCATCATTTATACAAATGGTGGTAAAATATTAATTTTTAAATTTAAATATTCACTTTTTAGACTTAAATTATTGCAAATAAATATTTATATATATAAAATTTATTTGTTACATATTAATTAATTATCAAATTTTTAATTTGATTTACATCATATTGAATAAATATTAAATATAGATAGTATATTTTTATATATAAAAATTATTAATATATATTAATATATTATCATAGGGTAATAATATGGAACAAAGAAAAATGCGTCTACTTGGTAACAGTAATATTGAAATTCCATATCTCATCTTAGGTGGTAATGTCTTTGGGTGGACTGTTGACGAACGAACTTCATTTTCATTATTAGATGCAGCATTAGAAAGAGGTTTATTTTTTATAGATACCGCAGACATTTATTCACGATGGGTTCCAGGTAATAATGGTGGTGAATCAGAAACTATAATTGGTAAGTGGTTAAAAAAAAGTGGTAAACGTGATAGTGTTATTTTAGCCACCAAGGTTGGTATGAGCTTTTTTTCGGAAACAAGTGGATTAACGCCTACATACGTCCGAAAAGCAATAGAAGGCTCACTACGTCGTTTACAAACTGATAGAATTGATCTTTATCAAGCACATTTTGATGATCAAGAAACATCATTAATAGAGACATTGCAGATTTTTGATAAATTAATAAAAGAAGGTAAAGTTCGCATTATTGGTGCTTCAAATTATTCAGCTAATCGTTTACAAGAAGCCTTAAATATAAGTAAAAAAGAAAATTTAGCACGTTATGAAACTTTACAACCAGAATATAATATATATGTTCGTGAAAAATATGAAGGAGATCTTGAATCTGTTGCAGTAAAAAATAAATTAACTGTAATTAATTATTATTCGTTAGCAAGTGGTTTTCTTACTGGTAAATATAAAAAACCAGAAGACGCTAAAAAAAGTAAACGTGGACAAGAAATTATAAATAAATATTTAAATCGAAGAGGACAACTCATCATTGAAACTTTAGAAAAAATAGCAAATTTACATCTTGCTTCAGTAGCTCAAGTCGCTTTAGCTTGGCTAATTAGTAAATCTAGCATTACTGCACCTATTGTTAGTGCTACTTCATTAATACAACTTGATGAATTAGCTAAGTCAATTACTTTAAATTTAAGTAATCACGAAATTCAAGCAATTGATACTATAAGTAAATCTATTTAATCTTTTATAGCTTTTTAAGCTTATTAAAATTTTTATAAAGTAATTATATTTAACATTGATTTAAAGATCAAATTTTATAAGTATTTATTATTAACATTTAAAGTATGGAGTTTTACGAATGAAATTATCTGACCGAGATATTGAAGTCTGGTTAAATAAAGGTAAATTAGTTATAGAACCAAAACCTGAAATAAATTATATTAATGGTGCTACAGTAGATATACGTCTTGGTGATAAATTTCGTACTTTTAATGGATATACTTTACCTTATATTGATTTAAGTGGAACTAAATATGATGTGAATCTTGCTATAGATCGTGTAATGAGTGATGAAATTAAGTTACCAATAGGAGAATCTTTTTTTTTACATCCAAATGAATTAGCGTTAGCTGTAACATTAGAATCGTTAATTATTCCTAATAATTTAGTAGGTTGGTTAGATGGTCGTTCGTCTCTAGCACGATTAGGCTTAATGGTCCATGTTACTGCACATCGAATCGATCCAGGTTGGAAAGGACATATTGTACTAGAATGCTATAATTCCGGTAAATTACCTTTAGCATTGAGACCAGGTATGTTAATTGGAGCATTAAGTTTTGAATTGTTATCATCTCCATCAATACGTCCTTATAATCTTCGTAAAAATACAAAATATTTTGATCAGCAAGGTGTTACCACTAGTAGGATAGATAAAGATAATTAAATTATATTTATCATATTATTAATCTACAACTATTATTAAATTGAATTTAAATACCATTTAATATACATTTTATGATTTTTATATAAATAACATAATTTTTTATTAATCTTATTTAAGGATCTGAAAATTATTGATATAGATAAATACCTAACTAATAAAATTATTATATTACATATAATATAAACAAGATTTTATCTATATAATAATTAACCAAATTAATTTTATTTTGATTAACTAATCATATACTTTGTCTACTAATAATTTTATTAGTTTTAATAACTAAGATGAATATCTTAATACGTATTAATACTTAAAGTATGTATAAATATATTTATACATAAAAATTAAAATAATTAAAAGCTAATAACCTTATGTTTTTAAACATATATAAGATTAAAGTAATTAATTGACTTTAATTAAAATGTTAAAAATTAATTTTTTATTATTAAAATATTAAAGGAATACGTATGGCTATTTTAGTAACAGGAGGTGCAGGATATATTGGATCACATACAGTACTTATATTATTAAAATATGGTATAGAAGTTGTAATTTTAGATAATCTTTGTAACGCATCTCATAAGATTATTAATCGTTTAGAAAAAATAACTAATAAAAAGCTAATTTTTATAGAAAATAATATAGTTAATAGAATTTGCTTAAAAAATTTATTTAAAAAATATGATATCTCTACTGTAATGCATTTTGCAGCGTTAAAATCAATCAATGACTCATTACATCAACCATTACTATATTATAGTAATAATGTAACAGGTACTATAATATTATTAGAAGAAATGTTATCAGCAAACATACGAAATTTTATTTTTAGTTCATCAGCAACAGTGTATGGTATAGATTCTCCAATTCCTTATTGTGAAACTAACTCTATTGGTCATACAACTAATCCTTATAGTACTTCTAAGTTAATGATTGAATTTATTATTCGTGATTTTGTTAAGGTAAATCCATCATTTAAAGCTGTTGCATTACGCTATTTTAATCCAGTCGGAGCACATGAATCTGGTGAACTTGGAGAAAATTCAACGGGTGTTCCTAATAACTTACTTCCTTATATAGCTCAAGTAGCACTAGGTCGTTTAAAAAAACTAAATATATTTGGTAACAATTATAATACTCCTGATGGAACTGCGCAACGTGATTATCTTCATGTTATTGATTTAGCAGAAGGTCACTTAAATGTATTAAATCACTTACCTAAAATTAAAGGATATAAAGTTTATAATTTTGGTAGTGGTAAAATTTTTTCAGTACTTGAAGTAATTAAGATTTTCGAAAAAATATCTGGTAAAAAAATATTATTTGAATATAAACCACGACGTGAAGGAGATTTACCATCATTTTGGGCAGATACATCTTTAGCAAAAAATGAATTAGGTTGGCAAGCAAAACGTGATATCTATACTATGATACGTGATATGTGGAACTGGTATATAAAAAATCCAAATGGTTTAAATTAAAATCAATTAAAGATAATTTATATTTCATTTAAACTTTATAAGATCTTATGAAAATATTTTAGTAAAAATATTATAAAATTATTATGAATTTTAATTTAATTAAAAGGAAATTTTTTATTATATGTTTTAAAATAAATAAAAACATATTTATCACATTTAATTTATTACATTAACAATAATAAGTATATTATTGTTAATGATAATTAACATTTATTTATATTAATAATTAATTGCATAAAATTTAAATATCTTAATTTAAAGATAATAATATTGCAAAATAAATAAACATGAATAAATCGTTCATTATAATATTATATAGCTTATATATATATCTAAAGACATTATTTTTTATAATAAATAAATTATAGATAAAATGTTATGAAAGCATAAGGCTATATTATGAATAAAAAAATTCTTGTTGTAGGAGCTGGTCTTTCTGGTGCTGTGATTGCTCGTGAATTAGCAGAGAAAGATTATATTATTGAAGTAATTGATTCACGTAATCATATAGCAGGCAATTGCTATACTGAAAGAGATATTAAAACAAATATATTGGTGCATGTATACGGACCACATATCTTTCATACAAATAATGAAGAAGTTTGGAACTATATTTCATTACATAGTGAAATGATACCATATATTAATCGCGTAAAAGCAGTTGCTTTAGAACAAATATTTTCACTACCCATCAATCTTCATACTATTAATCAGTTTTTTAAAAAAACATATTCACCAAATGAAGCTAAAACAATCATCAGATTAAAATCTCATAAACAAATCATTGAACCAAAAAATTTTGAAGAACAAGCTTTATGTCTAATTGGTGAAGAACTTTATAAAACCTTTTTAAAAGAGTATACTATTAAACAATGGGGTTTGGACCCAAAAGAACTACCAACATCTATATTAAATAGATTACCAATACGTTTTAATTATAATGATAACTATTTTAATGATAAATATCAAGCTATACCTAAAAACGGATATACTTCAATAGTCAAATCTATTTTGAATCATGAAAATATAAATATTAAACTTAATACTAATTATGATCATAGTACTAAGGATAAATATCAACATATTTTTTATACTGGATCCTTAGATGGATATTTTAATTATGAATTTGGCTATTTAGGTTATAGAACTTTAGATTTTGAAAAATTCATATTTTTTGATGATTTTCAAGGATGTGCAGTAATGAATTATTGTGAAATGAAATTTCCTTTTACACGCATTACTGAACATAAATATTTTTCCCCATGGGAAACACATTCATCGTCAGTCTGCTACCGAGAGTATAGCAGATTATGTACTCCAAATGATATCCCCTATTATCCTATAGGACAAATTAGTAAAATAAATTTATTCAATAAATATGTTGATAAAGCTAAAAAAGAAAAAAATATTACATTTGTCGGTAGATTAGGAACATATCGTTATTTGGATATGGATACAACGATATCTGAAGCATTAACAATAACTCGTTATTTTGTAAAAAAAATTAAATAGTATATTAATGCCTATATTTATTTAAATTTAAAATTTAACTAATTGAATATTATGTATTTATAAGTTACAACTATACTGATTAAATATTAGATAGATAAAAATATATTTAGCATTAATACTAAATGTTAGGTTATTTTATTTAAACCCATGTACTTTATGTACATCAAGTATTTTACCTTATAATAAAAAATTATTTATTTTTTAGATTACTTAGATGTATTAATTAAAATTGATATTAATTTATATAATTTTACAATTAAATAGGAAAAAAGAATGTTTAAGCAACAAATTGGTGTTATAGGAATGGGTGTAATGGGTCATAATTTAGCTCTTAATATTGAAAGTCGTGGGTATTTTGTATCGATATTTAATCGTTCACGTGAAAAAACTGATGAAGTTATGAATAAAAATATAAATAAAAAACTTATGCCATATTATTCTATTAAAGAATTTGTTAATTCTTTAGAAGAACCACGTCGTATATTACTTATGGTAAAATCAGGTAAACCTACAGATATAATTATAAAATTACTTATCCTGCATATGAGTAAAGGGGATATTTTAATTGACGGTGGTAATTCTTTTTACAAAGATACTATTCGTCGACATAAAGAATTATCTGATCTAGGATTTAATTTTATTGGTACAGGTATATCTGGTGGTGAAGAAGGTGCTTTAAAAGGTCCTTGTATTATGCCTGGTGGTGATAAAAAAACTTATGAGCTTATCGCTCCAGTTTTAAACCAAATTGCTGCTCGTACACCAGATAATCAACCATGTGTAACTTATATTGGGCCAGATGGTGCTGGTCATTATTTAAAAATGGTTCATAATGGTATTGAATATGGAGATATGCAACTCATTGCAGAAACTTACATGCTTTTAAAAAGCGGACTTGATTTAAGTCATGAAGACTTAGCACAAATTTTTAATAATTGGAATAATGGTGAATTAAATAGTTATTTAATTGAAATTACTAAAAATATTTTAGTTAAAAAAGATAAAAATGATAAGTACTTAATTGATGTAATTTTAGACGAAGCAGCTAATAAAGGTACAGGCCAATGGACTTGTCAAAGTGCTTTAGAACTTGGTGAACCATTATCTCTTATTACTGCATCTGTATTTGCACGTTACTTATCTTCAATAAAAGATCAAAGAGTTATTGCATCTAAACTATTAAATGGTCCAAGTATTAAAAAAATAATAAAAAATAATGAATTAGAATTTATCGAAAAAGTACGACGTGCATTATATTTAGGTAAAATTATTTCTTATGCTCAGGGTTTTTCCCAATTACGTACCGCTTCGATCCATTATAATTGGAATCTACAGTATGGTAATATCGCAAAAATTTTCAGTGCTGGTTGTATTATTCGAGCTCAACTTTTACAAAAAATTACAAATGCTTATGAAAACAATATAAATATTACTAATTTACTTTTAACTCCTTACTTTAAAAAAGTAGCTACACAATATCATGAAGCATTACGTGATATCATCATATATGCTATACAAAATGGTATCCCAACACCCACCTTTTCTGCAGCAATTTCTTATTACGATGCTTACCGTTCAGCACTGTTATCATCTAACTTAATTCAAGCTCAACGTGATTATTTTGGTTCTCACACTTATAAACGTATAGATAAAGAAGGTTCATTTCATACTGAATGGTTAATAAATAATTAAATTAATATCAATATATAAAAAATAATCTTAGTAAATCTATTTAGATTAAATCTATATAAATAGATTTAATTTATAAGATATTAAATCTTATTTAAAACTTGTATTTTTTGTTGGTTTAGATAATACTTTATTATTACGTATTTGTAAATTGTTAATTATAGCACTAAGATTAATATCTTGACTTTGCATTAATACTAACATATGATAAACTAGATCGGATAGTTCGTTGATTAGATCCTGACGATTATTAATTATAGCCGCTAATGCAGTTTCTAATCCTTCTTCACCAACTTTCTGGGCAATCCGTTTAATACCACTAGCATATAATTGAGCAGTATAGGAGGAGGATGAAGAAGTCGTTGTTGAAGAAATTTTGCGCTTAGCAAGTAATGATTCAAGTTGATATAAAAAGGTCCAATGTGATAATGTATTAGATACAAAACAACTAGACCTCTTAAGATGGCAAGTCGGGCCCTCAATAGGATTTACCATAAATAATAACGTATCGTTATCACAATCAGGTGATACATTTATAATTTTAAGAAAAAACCCAGACGTTTCTCCTTTAGTCCATATACGATTTTTAGTACGCGAAAAAAATGTTAAACGTTTTTCATCAAGACTTTTTTCCAAAGATTCCTTATTCATATAAGCATGCATTAATACTTCACCTGAAACATAATGTTGAACAATAACTGGTAATAAACCTGATGTTTTATTCCAATCTAATTTTATTATTTGCTCTTTATTTAACATTTACGAATCTCCACATCGTTATTAGATAAAAATTTTTTTAATTCCTTAATGTTAAGAATTTGTTTATGAAATATGGAAGCTGCTAACGTTCCATCAACATTTGCTAATTTAAAAGCATCTAAAAAATGCTGAGGTTTACCAGCACCACCTGAAGCTATTAAGGGTACATTACATATTTTGCGAACTTTTTTTAATTGGATTAGATCATAGCCGATGCATAAACCATCTTGATTCATCATATTTAATACTATTTCACCTGCACCTAAATTTTGCACTGTTTCTACCCATTCTAAAACTTCCCATTTAGTAACACGAGTACTTGATATATTACCAGTATATTGATTAACATTATATTTATTATTGATTTTATCAAACCAACTATCAATACCAACTACTATACACTGTACACCAAATCTATCAGCTAAGCGACTAATTAGTGATGGATCTTCTAGGGCTGGAGAGTTAATAGAAATTTTATCTGCACCAAAATTAAGAATATGTGAAACATCTTGTTCATTTCTAATACCACCTGCAACACAAAAAGGAATATCGATCTCACTTGCCACACGAGATATCCAACTTTTATCCACTAAGCGATTTTCACAAGAAGCAGTTATATCATAAAAAACTAATTCATCTACACCTTCTTTTACATAACGTTGTGCTAATGGTACTATATTACCAACTAATTCATGATTACGAAATTGTTTTCCTTTAACAACTTTTCCATTAAGTATGTCAAGACAAGAAATTATCCTTTTTGCCAACATTCAATTGCCTCCGAAAGTGTAAATTTACCTTTTAATAAAGCTGTTCCTATAATTACATCTTTCACGCCACTACCACGTAACGCTGCAATGTCATTTAAAGTACCAATACCACCGGAAGCCTGAAATGAAATATTAGGAAATATATTAGATATTTCTTGATATAATTTAACATTAGCTCCATTTAATGTTCCATCGCGAGAAATATCAGTACATAAAACATATTTAAGTCCTAATGGCTGATATAATTTAATTATTTCTTCTAATGTAAAGTCAACTGTTTTTTGCCAACCATCAATTGCGATTTTTTTATCATTATTAGCATTAATACGTATATCTAATGCTAAAACAATTGCCTCTGGTCCAAATTTATGAAACCATCTTTTAGTTTCTTCCCTTGTCTGTATTGCGCTAGAACCAATTATAACTCGCGTAGCTCCTGCCGCAAGCAGCGAAGATATCTCATTACTACTACGTAATCCACCCCCTATTTGAATTGGTATTTTTATATCTTGTAATATATCTTTTAATAAATAAATTTGGCGTTTTTTTGGAAATTTAGCACCACTTAGATCTGCTATATGTAGCATCTTAGCACCTTGAATTTTATAATTTTTTAAATACAATAGAGGATTATTACCATAATTGCATTGTTGATTATAATTACCTTGATACAGACGTACAACTTTACCATCGATCAAATCTAAAGATGGAATAATCATCACATTTCCAAAAAATTTTTTAATAATTGTGCACCAATTTCTCCAGAACGTTCGGGATGAAATTGTACTCCAAAGAAATTATCCTTTTGTAAAGCAGCACTAAATGGTAAACTATATTCACATTGTGCAATTGTATTAATATTTACTGACATAATATAATTATGAGCGAAATAAAAATAACTTTTATTTGGAATATCACGAAAGAGATAGTGTTTATTTTTTATAAAAACTTTGTTCCATCCCATATGAGGCAATGGAAGATTTTGTGTTTTTATTATAGTAACTGGTTCATTAATAATGTTAAGTGTTTTAATACCATTATTTTCACAACTACTATGACCAAATAGTTGCATACCAAGACAAATTCCTAACATTGGATTAGTATATGACTTTATTAAAGGTATCAAATTACATCTTTTTAACTGTTGCATTACTGTTTTTGCGGTACCTACACCAGGTAAAAATAATTTATCAGCTTTTAATATTACCTTATATTCTTTACTGATTTTCGAAATAAAACCTAATCTTTTGATCGCCCATTTTAACGATGCTAAGTTTGCACAACCGGTATCTAAAATTACTACATTCATCATATCATCCCTTTTGAACTTGGTAGGATATTACCTTCACTCCTAATTGCCTGTCTTAATGTACGACCAAAAGCTTTAAATAAAGCTTCTATGGAATGATGATCATTACCATCTTTAGTACTTAAATATAAAGTACTCATCATAGAATATGAAAGTGAACGAAAAAAATGTTCAACCATTTCTGTACTGAAATCACCAATATATTGATATTTAAATTTTGCCTTATATTTAAAATATGGACGACCAGATATATCTAGAATACAATGAGCTAAACATTCATCCATAGGTAAAACAAAACCAAAACGACCAATACCATATTTATCTCCGAGCGATTTCAATAACGCTTCACCTAATGCTAAACCTGTATCTTCTATAGTATGATGATCATCAATATCAAGATCACCTTTTACGTTAATATGCATCCTAAAACCACCATGTACTGCAATTTGATGTAACATATGATTAAAAAAACTTATACCAGTAGTTATTTTGCTAGTACCTTCTCGATCTAACCAAACTTTAATCTTAATTTGTGTTTCTTTAGTAATGCGATTTACTATAGCGTAACGATCACGTTTAGTTAAAAGAGTTTTAATTGAATTCCAATTTTTTCCCTTTATACCATACCGTATTCCTTGAATACCCATATTTTTAGCTAATTGCATATCAGTAAGGCGATCACCGATAACATAGCTATTAATTTTATCTAATACTCCTGTAACTAACCATGTTCGAACTAAGTAAACTTTTGGTTTACGACATTTACACAAATCTTGTGGCGTATGGGGACAAATAAGAATGTCAAAAAATTGTATACCTTGTGAATTAAAAATATGCATCATTAAATTATGTGGGGTAAAAAAATTAGCGCTAGGAAAACTATCAGTACCTAAACCATCTTGATTAGTTATCATTACTAATTTATAACCCATATTTTGTAGTGCTAATAATGCAGGAATAACATGTTCCTCAAATAACAATTTTTCTATACTATCAACTTTTAAATCTTGAGGTTCAGAAATAAGAGTACCATCACGATCTATAAATAAAAATTTTTGGCTCATTATTGTTCCATTGATAAATTTTTTAATGACTTTATTATATATTCGCATTCATAACTAGTACCAATAGAGATACGTAAGCATCCAGTTAATTTAGGTATTTTATTTTGATCTCGTAATATGATACCTTCATTTGATAAAGTATCAAAAACTTTTGATGAATTTATGAATCGTACTAAAATATAATTTGCTTCACTAGGATATACATGCGTAATATAAGGAATTTGTAATAACTGATTGTATAACCAATTTCGATTATGGTTTAATTCAACAACACGTTTACACATTAAATGAATTCCATATTTACTTAATGCTTTGCTTGCAATATCAGCTGTAGGTATAGCTATTGGATAAGGTGTAATTACTTTTAGTAATAAATCAATTATTGATTTATTAGCTAATGTAAAACCACAACGTAATCCTGCTAGTGCAAAAGCTTTTGATAAAGTACGTAATATAATGATATTATGATATTTATGTAACCAATTTGTTAAAGTAGCAAATGAGCAAAATTCAATATAAGCTTCATCAATAACAATTAATGTTTTATACATAGTAATTAATAATAATTGTTTAATATCTTGTAAATTAATTAAATTACCAGTTGGATTATTTGGTCGACAAATGTAAATTACCTTAACACCATCTAGATTGTTCACTATTGCCGATAAATTAAGTTGCCAATTATCTAACATAGGAATAGATATATATCTAATACCTATTGTGTTAGCAATCACACGATACATTCCATAAGTCGGCGTACAAAATAAGATGGCATCTTTACCTGGTTCGCAAAAAGTACGCATGATAAGCTCAATACCTTCATCTGCACCTCGGCTAATTAATATCTGTTCAGGCATTAGTCCAACATAAGATGAATAGCGTTCAATAAGTAACTTTGGTTGACATTCTGGATATCGATTAAGAAGAGTTTTTTGAGATAATTTAAATGAAACAGGTAATGGAAATTCATTAGCATTTAACCATATATGGCCTTGACCACCAAGACGTCGTGCAGATTGATATGGAGTTAACTTTCGTATATTAGTACGTGCTAACTCTTCAATATTCATGCTCATATTTTCCCCTTTAGTGCTACAACACGTAAAGTGATAGAATTTCTATGTGCTTCAAGTTGTTCAGCAGCTGCTAAGCATTTTATTGATTCAGAGAGATTAAGCAATCCTTCTGGTGTTAGTTCTTGTATTGTTATACGTTTTTGAAAATCTATTAAACCTAAACTAGAATAAGTTGTAGTATAGCCATGAGTTGGTAATACATGATTAGTCCCAGAAGCATAATCCCCTGCGGATTCAGGTGACCAATCTCCAAGAAAAATTGAACCAGCATTATTGATATAATTTAATAATTTTCTTGGTTCCTGTGTTTGAATCATTAAATGTTCTGGACCGTAGTAATTAGAAATTTCTATACACTGTTGTAAATCCTGGACTATAATTAATCTGCTATTTATTAAAGCTTGGCGAATCGTATCTGATTTAGAAAATTCTAATAATTGTATTTTAGTTTCAGTAGCTACATGCTGAGCTAATTGTTCAGATGGAGTCAATAAAATTGCTTGTGAATCTAATCCGTGTTCTGCTTGTGCTAATAAATCTGATGCAATAAATTTTGGATTTGCATTTTCATCAGCAATTACTAATATTTCAGAAGGACCAGCCGGCATGTCAATAGCTGGACCAGAATAATATTGATTAACTTGGCGTTTAGCTTCAGTTACATAAATATTACCAGGACCAAAAATTTTATTTACCTTAGGTATTGTTTTGGTTCCAAAAGCTAGCGCCGCAATTGCCTGTGCTCCTCCAACACGAAAAATCTCTTTTACATTACATAGATGTGCTGCATATAAAATTTCATCTCTAATAGGAGGTGGGGAACATAAAATAATACGTTCACAACCTGCTATATTTGCTGGAATAGCTAACATTAATACACTAGAAAATAATGACGCTTTTCCTCCTGGAATATATAAGCCAACTGATTTTATCGCTCGGGTAATTTGCTGACAACGTACACCAGGTTGAGTTTCTATATCAACCATATTTATTTTTTGTGCATTATGGAAGGTTTTGATGTTATCAATAGCCATATTTATAGCTTTTTTCAGCATATTACTTGAACGACAACTTGCTTTAGTTATTTCTTCTGATGTAACACGTAAATTTTTTACTTTTATTTCATCAAATTGCATATTAAATTTATGTAGTGCATTATCTCCTAATTCTTTAACTTGCATTATAATATCGTATACAATATTAGAAATATCTTCGGAATTTAATCTTACTGGACGTTGTAATAAATTATATTTATCTTTTTTATTACAGGATTGCCAATGAATAGGTGTTAGGATTGTATCCATTTTCAGTTACTCCAACATTTTTTCAATGGGTATAATAAGAATAGAACTAGCACCTAATGCTTTTAATCCTTCCATAGTTTCCCAAAATAATGTTTCGCTACTTACCATATGTAGCGCTACACGCTCCATTTCACCTGCTAATGGTAATACAGTTGGACGCTCTGCTCCTGGTAATAAAGCGATAATTTCTTCTAATTTTTCTTTATAAGCATGTAACATAATATATTTAGATTCACGTGCTTTTATAATTCCTTGAATACGTCTCATCATTGTATCTACTAATTTTTGTTTAACATCTTTTAATGTTCCATCGCGTTGAATTAATATTGCTTGGGATCGGTATATTACTTCTACTTCACGTAATCCATTAGCTTCTAAAGTAGCTCCAGTAGAAACTAAATCACAAATGGCATCAGCTAAACCTGCTCTAGTAGCTACTTCTACTGAACCATTGAGTAAACACGAACGAAAAATGATATCTTTTTCATTTAGATATTTTTTTAACAAATGAGGATAAGAAGTAGCAATACGTAAATTATTTAAACACTTATAGTCAATATATTGTTGATTAACTGGTATCGCTATTGATAAACGACAGTAACCAAAATCTAACCGACGTAAAGTTTGATAATATGGATTACCACCTTGCGCTTGGCGAGTTAATAGCTCTTCTTCTAATACATTTTCACCTACTATACCTAAATCTACTATACCATCCATTACTAATCCAGGAATGTCATCATCACGTACACGTAAAATATCAATAGGCATATTTTCAGAATATACAATTAATTGATGTTGTTGAAGATTAATTTTAATACCACAATGTAATAATAATTTTCGTGTATGGTCATTTAATCTACCTGTTTTTTGGATAGCTATACGTAAACGGTTGTTATTTAACATATTAAATCCTAATATTTAATTTTTATGTTCATTATTTTAAATAAATTTTATTTTAACTTTTCCGTCTACTTATAGTATTGTAAGTATATTTTGATATAATTTAATTTGATTACTATACTAATGTATAAAAATATTATAAAAATTTTATTGAGGAAAATTCTTTTTTTATATATAATATTAAAAATAGTATTATATTTTAAGATGAACAATATGTTCGTATTTTCGTTAGGTAATAATAAATTAAAGAGACTGTTTATATTTTAAATTTAGATTGTTATATTTAATAATCTTAAAGAAATTAAGATAACTAACTTTAGAATATGTTTTTTAAAGATCATAATAAAAAATGATATTTATTTATCTAAAACCATAAATTCTATAGTTTATAAAAATGTTTATTCAATTAAATTTAGATAAAATAATTAATTAATTAATCTTGTTATAGAACATTTAAAGTAAATTTTCTATACGGTGAATTATATTCTTTATTATATAAAGATAAGATCGAATTAATAATAAAATATTATATATATAATTTTCATTATATTCGTTATAATTATTTGATAAATAAAATATTTAGTTATTAACTATGTTATTTTTTATAAATATAGAATCAATTGTATTATACAATATAAATTATTGTATTTTATGCAAGATACTTCTATAGTATACACATACTAGTTTTATTTACATTATATAAACTAGGTAAAATAATTTAATTATATTAAATTATTTGTTTATAAGAGATATTTATCAGATTAAATAATATTAATTAACCAATTAATATTTATAATATTTATTATAAAAGTAATGTTTGTGCATATGAATCAAGTTCTTTAAGTAAGAATATTTTTTCTTTTTGAGTTTTATATAAAATTTTTAATGATTCAATTTCTGAAAAAAACGTTTGCATTCGTTTAGGATTTAATATTTTGTAGCGATGCTGTTGCCAATAATATTGTTCATTAATATTTAATGTTTTTGGAAAATTACGTGCACGATATAGAAAAAGCAATTTAGAAATACGTTGATCTTCAAATTTTAAATTTAAATCTGATAAATTTTGTGGTGAAGTTTGTCTTAAAATTTGCATTTTTGCTCGATCAGTATTACTAAAGAATCCATTATATAGTTGTGTATCTACATTATCTGAATATGCACACGGTTTCATTGCAGCAGCAGTACATATATTTATTATTTTATCTCGTAATTTATTACATTTAAGCAATATATTAAGATTATCTAAGCAATGTTGACGGCTAATGTTTAATCGATTAGCATTTTCTAAATTTAAAATATTAGCTGGAATAAATATTGGACATTTATTAATATTTACTAGTTTAATTGGTAATTTTGGATACATATCTAATTTACTAGAATTAGAATATGTATAAATTTTTTCAATTAATTTATCTATTTTCAATGCTAATAGTTCTGTAATATCGCTTGCTAAATCAATTATAATTAATATATTACGATAATTTGGATGCCATGCTATTGGTGAGATCCAACTAGTATTGCCACATGAAGCTCCAAAGATACTAGATATATGTACTAATGGTTTCATTTGTGTAATATCAATCAACGATATCAATTTTTTCTTATTGCGATATGTGAATAGAAAGTCGAATAGTTTAGGTTGTTTGTTTTTGACTAATTTTGCTAATGATTTAGTCGCATAAACATCAGACATTGCATCATGTTGTTGTCTATGTATAATATTATTAGCCTTAGTTAAATCTTTTAGTTTAAAGCTAGGAAAGCCATTATTATTTTTTGGCCAAACAATTCCTTCTGGTCGAAGTGCGTAGCAAGCACGCATGACATTAAGTAAATCCCATCTTGAATTATGATTTTGCCAACTCCAACTATAAGGATCATAAAAATTTCTATAAAAAATATTACGTGTTATTTCATCATCAAATTGTAAATTATTATAGCCAACGATACAGGTTTGTGGTTTTGTAAAAAACCCATAGATGTGTTTTGCAAAAACCGCTTCTGTTACTCCATAAGTTATAGCTTTCTGAGGTGTAATACCTGTGAGTAAAACAGCTTCTGGTTGAGGCAAATAATCACTTGCTGGTTTACAATAAAAAATATGTTCTTCATCATATATGTTAAAATATAGATCAGTACGTAAACTAGCAAATTGTGCAGGACGATCTAAAGAAGGATTTTTACCAAAGGTTTCATAATCATAAAATAGAAAAGTAAAATTAGAAGAAGACACAATATTATCCCAATCTCTAAAAAGAATAGTTACATGTAAATTATTCGATTAATTTACAATAACATTAATTATTATTTTATAATTATGAAATTTTAGTTATCTTTTATTTATTTTATATCTTTATATTTTTTAAAATAAATAGAATACATATCAGTATATATACAATATTATATATATTACATTAAATAATGTTTTTATAAAGCATTATATCATTAATAAAGTATTGCATGTTGTACTCTAATTTAATTGAATTAATACTTCTCTTGTATTATCGAATAGCAGTAAACATATTGAATGGATAATATATTGAATTGTCTTTTTAAAAATTTATTACTAATAATGGGATATAAATGAAAAGATATAACTAATTAGTATATTAAGTAATTAAATAAATATTTAATATTCTAAATGATTCTCATAAATTTATTATACTCCTCTGACTGGACTCGAACCAGTGACATACGGATTAACAGTCCGCCGTTCTACCAACTGAACTACAGAGGAATATTTTAGGTAACAATTTTAACCAACATAATTTTATATGTCAATACATAAAGTCTTTTAAATTATTGACCTATTTATTAAGTTATTAACATAGGCTCACATAGATTATAATTGTATAGATGTAACCCTAAATAAATTTGATTTAATGATAAATTATATTATAACTGTATGATTATAAATAATTTTAAGAGTAATTTAAAGTTTTAAATTTATCCAAAAAATATATTTAAGAATATGTCTTTTTTATTTTTTATCTATAATTAAGATTATATATCTAGTTTTTAAAATTGTGTAAATGTAAATTTAAATTTAAAAAAATAACTCAATATCTTAATTAACTTAATTAATTATTTCATTTTATTTAATTTTAAATACTTCTAAACAATAACAATTTGATATTAAAATACTTAAATATTAATTAATTTTACAACCAACAAAAACTTATATTAATTTAATATTCATATCTAATAAATATTCTTGTAAATTATTAATTTATAATTATATATTAATAATAATATTCTATCTAATAGATAGTAATAATTTTAAATTATTAAATATTCATTGATAAATAAATCGTATCATGAAGTGAATCGTATATACGTAAACTAACTAATTAAATTATTAAATAAAATTTAAATAAATTAATGTATTATATATTTTAAATATACATAATTAGACATGATATTATAAATATATAAATTTTTATCTAATCTAAACATAGATTGTCTTAATTAAAATAACTTAAATTATAAACATTAACGTTATATTATATAACAATAAACTTTGTATCTTATTTAAAAATTTAAAATATTATTATTAATTAAGTGGATTAAAAATCTATACATACTATTCAAACTAATATTTTAAAATATCGTTCGATAATTATTATTACTTTTTATAAAAAATGCTAATAATATATAAATTATAAAATTAAAGTATTTTCAATCAAAATCAAAATATATAATGTGTTATCAAATAATTTGATTTGATAAAATATGTAATGTTATTAAATATTTAAAATAAAAATAAATAAGCAAAATTTGAGTGTAATTTTTAATGAAGATTTATTATCTATATAATAAATAAACTATATTAAAGATGATATTAATACAATCTAAAATTCATAGGTTATATTTTTATCGATTACGATGAGGGAGGGATTCGAACCCTCGACACGTTTTCGTGTACATGCTTTCCAAGCATACTCTTTCAGCCTCTCAGACACCTCATCATATTTTATATATTACATAAATTTTTATACTTTACGATTTAAACAAGAAGTTTAACACATCTCCATCTTTAACAATATAATTTTTACCTTCTAAATATAACTTACCTGCTAATTTTGCTCCTCGTTCACCTTTATATGTTATAAAATCTTTAAAAGATATAACTTGTGCACGAATGAATCCCCTCTTAATATCACTGTGAATTTTATTAGCTGCTTGTAGCGCATTTGTACCTGCTACAATAGTCCAAGCACGTATCTCTTTTTCTCCAACAGTAAAATAAGTTTGCAAACTTAGCATATCGTATCCTATACGGATTAATTGTTTAAGGCTAGACTCACCTAAACCAAATGCACATCTTAATTCATTACATTCCTCGTTTTTTAGTTTAGAAATATTTTCTTCCATAAAAGCACAAACTGGAATAACTATAGATTTATCTATTTTTGCAATATTACGTACTTGATCGATATAAAAGTTATTGTTTATACCATCTTCATTAACATTAGCAATATACATAATAGGTTTAAGTGTTAAAAAATTCAGGTAATGAATAGAAGATTTTTCATAATGATTTAGCTTAAGTGAATGTAACATTTTTGTTTGTTGTAAATGCAAAAAACATTTTTCTAATGTAATTAATTCAATATTGATATCTTTATTATTGTATTTATTTTTTTTTTGTACACGTTGCATAGCTCGTTCACAAATATCAATATCGGCTAATTGCATTTCAGTATTGATTAATTCAATATCCTTATCTGGATTTACCCTACCTGGAATATGTATAATTTTTTGGTCTTCAAAACAACGTACTACATGACAAATTGCATCAGTTTTACGAATATTAGATAAAAATTGATTACCTAATCCTTCACCTTTGGATGCTCCTTGTACTAAACCAGCAATATCAACAAATTCTATAGTTGTTGGTATGATTTTTTGTGATCTAACAATATTATCAAGTTCATCTAGACGGCAATCAGGTACAGCAACTATACCTATATTAGGTTTGATAGTACAAAATGGAAAATTAGCTACTTCAACATTCATTTTTGTTAAAGCATTAAATAAAGTTGATTTTCCAACATTAGGCAAACCTACAATACCACATTTAAATCCCATATTAAATTATACTTCTCCTAAAATAAGTAATTTATTATCGTAAATAGACTGTATTTTCATATATTATGAAATAGAAACTTTAAAAAAATGATTTAAATCAATTTAAATATGCCTGAAATGCATTTAAACGATTTATAGCTTTATTTTTACTATCCTCTAACCATAAAATGGTACAACATACCGCTTCATTAATAGCATCATCAATAAGTTTTTGTTCTTTATTTGTTGGTTTACCTAGCACAAAATCAATTAATTTATTGCGATCCTCAGGATGTCCAATACCAATACGTAAGCGATAAAAATTATTATTTTTTAGCCGTTCAATAATATTTCTTACACCATTATGACCTCCATGACCTCCACCTTGTTTAAATTTAACAATTCCTGGATGTAAATGCATTTCGTCATGTGCTACTAAAATTTCTTCAGAATTGATTTGATAAAAAGTTGCAATAGTTTCAATTGCTTTGCCACTTAAGTTAATAAAAGTATTGGGTACTAATAAATGTATTTCTCTTTGATTTAACGAGATTCGTGTAGTATAACCAAAAAATTTTAATGACATTTTAAAACTTTGATTATAGTAAATAGCTAATTGTTTAATATATCTGCCACCAGTATTATGACGAGTTAAGAAATACTCTGAACCTGGATTTTCCAATCCTACAATTAATTTAATATTTGTCACAATTATTGTCTTTTTAAAAAAATCAACTTGAAAATTTCAATTTGATTAATTAAGATTTAAAATTAAGTAAAAATTTAGTACATTTTATAAAATGAATTATTAATTGGTAACTACACGATCTTTGTCATATAATGTTATTAAGTAATTTAAATTAAATATCTACAATATACAGTAATAAAGTTTAAATAATAATAAAACAAAATAAGAAAATTTAATTTTTAATTTATTAAATCAATGTTCAAACATAGCAGAAATAGATTCCTCATTACTAATGCGGCGAATAGTTTCAGCTAACATGCCAGATAATGTAAGAGTACGTACATTTGGTAAGATTTTGATTTCTTCAGATAATGGAATTGTATCGCACACTATGACTTGATCAATAATAGATTTACTTAAATTTTCTACTGCATTTCCAGAAAAAATAGGGTGAGTTGCATAAGCAAAAACTCGTTTAGCATCTCGTTCTTTTAAAGCTTCAGCAGCTTTACATAAAGTACCGCCCGTATCAATCATATCGTCAATAATTACGCAATCTCTACCAGCAACATCACCAATGATATTCATGACTTGAGAAACATTACTACGTGCTCTTCTTTTATCAATAATAGCCATATCAGTATCATTAAGTAATTTAGCGATAGCACGAGCACGTATGACACCACCAATATCTGGTGAAACCACAATTGGATTTTCTAGATCAATCTGTAACATGTCTTCTAATAAAATTGGACTTCCAAATACATTATCAACTGGAACGTCAAAAAATCCTTGAATTTGTTCAGCATGTAAATCAACTGTTAATACACGGTCAACACCAACGCTAGAAAGAAAATCAGCAACCACTTTAGCAGTAATAGGAACGCGTGCAGAACGGACCCGTCTATCTTGGCGAGCATAACCAAAATAAGGAATTACAGCAGTAATACGACCGGCTGAAGCTCGACGTAGAGCATCAACCATTACTATTAATTCCATTAAATTATCGTTAGTAGGAGCGCATGTAGATTGAATTATAAAAACATCACCACCTCGTACATTTTCGTTAATCTGAACACTTACTTCACCATCGCTAAAACGACCAACAGAAGCTTCTCCTAAATGAGTGTAAAGATGATTAGCAATACATTTCGCAAGTTTAGGCGTTGCATTACCAGAAAATATCTTCATATCAGGCACAAGAAAAACCTCAAATTTAATTTATAAAATAACATAACTTCTATTTTACTATGTAATATAATATAATTATATTTTTTAAATAATTATAATTTAGACACAACTTGCTGTAATGGTGAATGATTAACTCCCCGTGTAACAAAACCAGTAATCCATTTTGGACATAAATCCAGAATCTGATGTGCTTCAGCTTCACTATTGAATTGACAAAACACACATGAACCTGTTCCTGTTAGGCGAGCTGGGACAAATTTTAATAACCATAAAAGCAACTTATTAACTTCAGGAAAACGTTTTCGTACTATTAATTCACAATCATTATGAAAAGGAAGTTGTAATAGTTCATCTAATGAACGTATTGGTGAATTGCGTGTTAATTCTGGATCATGAAAAATATTATGGGTATTAATATTAATACCTGGATAAAGAACTAAATACCATTTTTCCATCAATTCTACTTGCTGTATCTTTGTCCCATTTACAAAAAGATTTCGACCACGTATAAATATTGGAATGTCATAGCCTAACTGATAACCAATAGAAATCAATTCATGTTCATTTAGTGAAGTACCCCATAAATAATTCAGTGCAATTAATACAGTTGCAGCATTTGATGAACCACCCCCTAAACCACCTCCTATTGGTAATACTTTATTTATGCTAATTTTAGCACCAGCTTGAACAGATAATATCTTACGTGTAATTGCAATCTGTTTCAATGCTTGAGCAGCATGTAAAATCAAATTTTTTTGTAATGGTACTTCTACAACAGGCGTTAATAATTTTATTATTCCACTATTATCAGGAATAATTTTTAATCGATCGCCATATTCCAAAAATTGAAATAATGTTTGGAGACGATGATATCCATCATATTGACGACCTGTAATATATAAAAATAAATTTAATTTTGCCGGAGATGGCCAAATAATAGTCATTTTATAGACCAACTGCTTATATGTAATTTAATTATTTGGTTATTTTTAATTAACTGTAAATCTATAGGCATTGGTGGATTAAGTTTAATATCATAATTTATTATATAAATATGCCATATTTGTTGATTATAGCTAAGCATTAATTTTTTTAGTAGACATTTATCATTTAATTGATAAATTGCATTATTACTTGGTAAACCTAAAATCCAAGAATGTAAATCATTAAATGGAATATTAATTCCAGTAAGTTGAAAAATTATCTTTTGAATATTATTGCTAATATATTGATTTCCATTATTATCTAAAATTTGTACAAAGCCATTTTTTGAATTCACTTCTAACAAAGTAGAACCTAAAATATTAGTCAATAACAATCTATAACAATTTATAGAATTTTGTTGTAAATAAAAATGTGCATAAATTTTTTTATGTTTATATAAATATAAAAAAGTTCCTTTAATTCGATATTTATTAATCTTTTTTAAATTTTGTTGATACTTTTGCCACTGTGGCATTGATATAACACAAATATTTATATTTTTAGATTTATGAGCGCTACAACCACTAATTAATAAATTGACTAAGTATAGAATGCATAATACTCTATGTAAAGATGAAGATAACATCATGTATTTATCTCTTTAGATGTATTTTAATCTAGTAAAAGCATCAATTCTTAATTATTAGATAATTAATATTATAGATTTTTAAATAATTATAAATATTTAATATTGATATATAGAATTAATATTTAATAAAGCCCAAACAAAATGTTATCCAAATACACATTATATAAAAAATATGTATTTTTTATAATGTCTTATGCTAGAATAAGACTCAATTAAATAATGAAAGTAACTTATACTAGACAAATAAACCTATTCTGATTATTTATATAAATTAAAGTATTTAAAATTAATTTAAATTTAAATACTTTAAAAAAGTTATTTTACTGCAATATAATTAAATATAATGATAAATAAATATAGTTATTTTAAAAACTTAAATTAAAATATAATACCTAACATTCTATTAGAAACAATCTAAATATTATTAATCATTGTATTATAAAATAATTTTCTACAAAAAATTATTAGAAAATATTTTCTATTTAGAATATATAATTATATATTCATAAATTTTTCATTGCAAATACATTATTAATTGATGCTGAAGTATCAAATGATTAATAAAAATTATTAAACAAACCTACTTTAGATATATAATTAAATCTATAATCTTTAAATTTTTTAAAATATTAATATTAAAATATGTTGTGTTATCGTCACGTAGCAAAATTATATATTACTAGATAAAAAATAACTTACATAAGTTATTTTTTATCTAGTAATATATTTATGTTAAATTAATTAATTTTAGTACTAAATAATTAGTATGAATTTATATAAAAGTCATTATAAGAATGAAACAATCTATCTTTATTAGACTGGAAACACTCCAGGAACGTTACGAAGAAATTGAAAGTTTATTAAGTAACAAAAACATGATCCATAATCAAGAAACTTTCTGTATATTATCACGTGAACATGCACAACTTACTAAAATCATTAATTGTTTTTATCAATGGAAAAAAACTAATAAAAATATAACAGATATAAAAGTATTACTTGATGATCATGAAATGCATAATATGGCACAAGAAGAATTGAAGTTATTTCAGGATAGATTAGCATTGTTAGAAACAGAGTTAAGTCTTTTATTACTACCAAAAGATATTGATGATCAACGATCTTGTTTTATTGAAATACATGCTGGTACTGGTGGTCATGAAGCAGCAATCTTTGCTGGTGATTTATTCCGTATGTATAATCGATATGCTGAAATGCGACATTGGAAAGTAGAAATTATAACTTATAATGAAGGTGAACAAGGTGGTTATAAAGAAATTACTGCACGTATAATTGGCAATGGTGTTTATGGAGCTCTAAAATTTGAATCAGGCGGTCATCGGGTACAACGTGTACCAGAAACTGAATCACAAGGGCGAGTTCATACTTCGTCATGTAGTGTAGCTGTAATTCCTGAATTACCAGAAGCAGAATTATCAAAAATTAATTTAAGTGATTTAAGAATTGATACTTTTCGTTCTTCAGGAGCTGGTGGTCAACATGTTAATACAACGGATTCAGCAATTCGTATTACACACTTACCTACTGGGATTGTAGCTGAATGTCAGGATGAAAGGTCTCAACATAAAAATAAAGCTAAAGCATTAGCAGTATTAGGGGCTCGTATTCATGCTGCAGAAAAAGAAAAATACCAGACAATTAAAAATTGTACACGACGTAATTTACTAGGTACCGGCGATCGATCTGATCGTATACGCACCTATAATTTTTCACAAAGTAGAATTACTGATCATCGTATAAATTTAACTGTCTATCGACTTGAAGAAACTATGGAAGGTAAACTAGATATATTAATCAAACCAATTTCACAAGAATATCAAGCTGAACAATTATCTAATTTAGTTAATGAAAAAAATTAATGAATATTAAACAATGGAAACAACAAGCTATTTCTACGCTTTTTAACAGTGAAAGTCCAAAAAATGATGTAGAAACATTACTTTCTCATGTTACAGGTAAAGAGCGTAGTTGGTTACTAGCTTTTGAACAAAATCAACTTGAAAAAATACAATTGTTATACTTAAATCAATTATTAGCCCATCGCATAAAAGGAGAACCTATTGCTTACCTAATAGGTAAGAGTGAATTCTGGTCATTTTCTTTATTTGTTAATGACACTACATTAATTCCAAGATCAGATACCGAAGTATTAGTAGAACAATCTTTAGAATACCTTCCTGCAACTTCTTCTTTAATATTAGACTTAGGTACGGGAACAGGTGCTATCGCACTAGCAATAGCTAGTGAACGTAAAGACTGTATTATTACAGGATGTGATTATATTCCTGATGTTATTTTACTTGCAAAAAAAAATGCAAAACAACTTAATATTCTTAATGTTAATTTTCAACTAAGCGATTGGTTTAGCAATTTAGTATTTCAACGTTTTGAACTTATTGTAAGTAATCCTCCTTATATTGGCATTAATGATGAATATTTACAACAAGGTGATATACGTTTTGAACCGTTTAGCGCATTAGTATCAGAGGATGAAGGTTTAGCAGACCTACGTATTATTATTTTAACAGCATCTAAATGGTTAAAATCTAGAGGGTGGCTGTTATTAGAACATGGATGGAATCAAGGGGAAATAGTAAACAAAATCATGGTTAAACATGGTTATCTAAATGTTAAAACTGTCAAAGATTATAGTGGATTAGCACGTGTTACATTAGGTCAATTTATTCATTAAAATTAAATATTTACCTTATTAATAATACTAATGAGTTAATAATAACTACATTAAATAAAAAACAGAATATCTGTCACTTTAAATTACAATTTTTTTATAAAATATTTAATTTAAATTTTAAATGACTTTAAAAACATAATTAGTTTATTAAACTGATGAATAACTAATAAATTTATATTATATATCATAAAAATTTTAACAAATTAAATATTTTTAAAATAAAATAATTTATAAAAGATTATTTTATTTTTTAAGAAAATTATATATATTTAAATGAAACATATTGATTATCACATAGGTGATATGTATGACACATAAAACAGTAAATATTAAAGATATTAAGATTGCAAATAATTTACCTTTTGTACTTTTTGGTGGAATGAATGTATTAGAATCATATGACATCACTATGCAAATTTGTGAACAATATGTTAATATTACTGATAAACTGAGAATTCCTTATGTTTTTAAAGCTTCTTTTGATAAAGCAAATCGTTCTTCTATAAAATCTTATCGTGGACCAGGATTAAAGGAAGGATTAAAACTTTTTCAAAAATTACAACAAAAATTTCATGTAAAAATTATTACGGACGTACATGAACCATGGCAAGCACAACCAGTAGCCGATGTAGTAGATGTAATACAGTTACCTGCTTTTTTAGCACGACAAACAAACCTAGTAGAGTCAATGGCAAAAACTAATGCAGTAATAAATATTAAAAAACCTCAGTTTATTAGTCCAGAACAAATGGGTAGTATAGTAAATAAATTTATTGTGAATGGCAATGATAAAATCATATTATGTGAACGAGGCAGTGTTTTCGGTTATAACAATTTAATTGTAGATATGCTTGGATTTTCAATAATGAAAAGAGTATCAAATAATTCTCCAGTTATATTTGATGTTACCCACTCTTTACAAAAGAGAGATTTTTTTGCAATTACTTCTGGTGGTCGTCGTTCACAATTAACTGAATTAGCACGTGCTGGTGTAGCAATTGGTATTGCTGGTTTATTTATTGAAGCTCATCCAGAACCTAATATTGCTAAATGTGATGGTTTATCTGCATTACCACTTGATAAATTAGAATTATTTTTAAAGCAAATAAAAGCAATAGATGACTTAGTAAAAAGCTTTACTAACATAAATACTAATTAAACATTTAATGACTTTGATATTTAGATGATCTTTTATTTTAACTTTCTTATTTTATTAGATTTAACTTTTCAGTAATAAGATTAATTATTAGATTTTTAATTTTCACCGTATTAATATTAATTAATTGTTAATATTTTAGTCATTTTAGACTATTTGAATTACCATAAATTATAGATTTTAATGGATATATAGATCAAATCTTTAGTTAAATAAAATTCTCTAGAAAAGGGACTTTAATAGTACGAAAATTACTTTTATTAAAGTATAAAAATATGTTAACAAGTGGATGTAATTTAGATGTATTTACTTACATATACTGAACAGTTTGAATACCTAATATATTTAATCCTTGTTTTAAAGTCTTAGCTGTTAAAGCCGCTAATTGAAGACGACTCTTACATGTTTGATTATTTTTATTTAAAATAATTGGACAATGTTCATAAAAATTTGAAAATAAACTAGCAAGTTCATATAAGTAAGAACACATAATATGTGGAGTACCATCATATGCGACTTGAATAAGTGATTCTTCAAATTGAAGCAGATGTATAGCTAATCGTACTTCATACTCTTCTGTTAATGTAATATCATCAATTAGATGATTGATATTAATATTTGCTTTACGAAATACAGAAAGTATACGCGTATAAGCATACTGTATATAGGGTGCAGTATTACCGTCAAATCTTAACATTTGATCCCAATTAAAAATATAATTAGAGATACGATTTTTAGATAATTCGGCGTATTTTATAGCTCCAATACCCACAATTTCAGATAAAATTTTTAATTTTTCTTGCGACATTTTAGGATTTTTTTTGCTAATTAGTTTTAACGCTCTTTCAACCGATTCATCTAATAAATCAGATAACTTAATAATATTTCCAGATCTAGTTTTGAATGGAGTACCGTCTTTACCGAGTATCATTCCAAATGCATGATGCTCTAGAGATACAGATTCTGGTACATAACCAGCCTTACGAACAATGCTCCATACTTGCTGTAAGTGTTGATGTTGACGTGAATCAATATAATAAATTATACGTTCAGCATGAAATTTTTCATATCGATATTTAGCACAAGCAATATCAGTGGTACTATAAAGGTAACCACCATCTTTTTTTTGAATAATGACTCCCATAGGATTACCTTGTTTATTTTTAAACTCATCAAGAAAAACTACGGTAGCTCCTTCACTAATCACTGCTAAACCTTTCTTACGTAAATCAGCTACAATTTCAGGCAGCATTTCATTATAACTACTTTCTCCCATTACGTGATTAGGCATTAAACTAACATTTAAACGTTCATATATTTTTTGATTTTGTGCAATACTAATATTCACTATTTTTTGCCATAGGTCTCGGCAATATTCATCACCATTTTGTAATTTTATTACATACTCTTGAGCACATTTAGCAAAATTTAGATCTTTATCATAAATATTTTTAGCTTCACGATAGAAATTTTCTAAATTAGATAAAATCATATTTTCCTGATATTTATTTTTCTTTTTGTCTAAATAAGCAATTAACATACCAAATTGTGTTCCCCAGTCACCTATATGATTAACACGAATTACGTTATGACCAAGAAAAGATAAAGTACAAGCAACAGCATCACCTATAATAGTAGATCGAATATGACCAACATGCATCTCTTTAGCCATATTGGGTGAAGAGTAATCAATAACAATGTTTTGAGGTGATACCCTATCTATACCAAGACATGGTAATTGTAGTAATTTATTAATTTGTTGTTCTAACCAAGTTCTTTTTAGAAAAATGTTAATAAAACCTGGATTAGCAATTTCTATTTTATTCGCAATATCATCTAAATCTAAGTAGTTAACTACTAATTTAGCTAATTCAGATGGTATTTGTCCGTTTTTTTTTGCCACAGATATAATTCCATTTACTTGATAATTTCCAAATTTCATTTTAGAAGATCGATGTATCTGGGGATCGCAATTAGCAGATATACCTGCTAATATCATTGCATGATTAATCCTGTTCGAAAGAACACTTTTGATATTCATTCTAAATTATAACCTTGCATAACTTATTAATAATATAGATATAAAAATACATGAATTTTATTTCATAATTTTATGTTATATGAAATACAACATATTAATCTCATATCTTTTAGAAAGAGGATAAATTAGATGTAATTATTTTAATAATAAATAATTAATTATTATTTATTGTAAATTGTATTATCTATACTATTTACTAGTATAAATAATATAATTCATATATATTTACAATTGTAAATATTAGTTGAACCGTATGTAATATAAATAATTAAAATAAATAAAATTAATTTTAATTAATTTGTTAATTTAAAATTAATACAACTTAATTAAATGATTAAAATCTAATTATTATTAACTATGAAAATTAAAATCAATAGCTAGTTATTATAAATTAATAATTTTATAAATCTTTTTATTTATTCATTACTAATATCGCACGCAGTGGTGCAGGATATCCTTCTATAGTTTTACTAGAATCATTAAAATCAAGAAAATCAGCTAATGATTCTCTATTCATCCATTTAGTTCGACGTTGCTCATCCATTGATGTCTGATTAATATCAATAACACGTATATTTATAAAACCACATCTATGAAGCCACTTTTTAAGTTCGGAAACTGAGGGAATGAAATAAACATTTTTCATTTTAGCATAAGATTTAGTTGGTACAAGTATATTATTTTGATTTTCATCAATAACAAGTGTTTCTAAAATAAGTTCACCTTCATATTTTAATTGATTTTTTAACTGTAATAAATGATCAAATGGTGAACGACAATGATAAATCACTCCCATAGAAAATACTGTATCAAATGCTTGTAATGCAGGTAATTGCGAAATTCTTAGGGGTAATAAATGTAAACGTCGTTCATTGCCTAATAATTTACGTATAGCTTCAAATTGATAAAATAAAAGTTGCATTGGTTCAAGACCAATGATTAATTTTGCGCCAGCACCAATCATACGCCACATATAATAACCGTTTCCGCACCCTACATCTAAAATTGTACGTCCCGATAAAGGTGAAATATATGGAAAAAGACGTTGCCATTTTAAATTAGAACGCCATTCAGCATTAATCTCTATTGTATCAATAAAATAAGGTCCTTTACGCCATGGATTAAGATTAATTAATAATCTTTCAATATTTTTAAGTTGATGAGTACATATATCATTGTATTTTTGCGCATATATACCATGAAGTAAGTCTAATTTTTGTGGAATTAATAATGGTAATTGTTTTATAATTTGATTACATTTATAAAAAATGCGATTAAATTCATTATTTTTTTCCCATAAAGACAATTGAGCTGGTAATATTTCCAACCATTTAGCAAGAGGAGTTAGAGCTATTTGATGATAAAATTCATTAAATTTAGTCATTTAAATGATATTAATGAACCAAAATTCAAACATTGAAACCATAATTCTGTATGAGAAAAACCAGCTTTTTTTAAACGTATTTTATGTAATCTTACAGTATCAATAATGATACCTTTTTTTAACATAATATTTTTTTGATTTATTTCTAATTCGCTATAACCATTAGTACGTTTAAATTCATGATGCATTTTACAAACCAAAAAATTATAATCAATATCTTCAAATTTAAATTTTTCTGATAGTAATAAAACACCGTTTGGATTAAGACCTTGTGCTATTTTCTTTAATAATGCCATACGTCTATTAACTTTTAAAAATTGAAGTGTAAAATTAAGTATTACTAATGAAGCATTTCTAATAGGAATATCACAAATATCTGCCTCTATTAATTTAATAGGAGTAATTATTTTTTTTTTTTTATAAAATTCTGACAACGTTTAATCATTGCTGGAGAGTTATCAACAGCTATAATTTGACATCCAGGCACTTGAATATTTTTCTGTATTGAAAGGGAAACAGCTCCCAGAGAACAACCTAGATCGTATATATAACTGTTAGTTTGTACAAACTGCTTTGCTAATAGACCAATCATAGAAATAATGTTAGAGTAACCTGGAATAGATCGATGAACCATATCTGGAAAAACTTTAGCTATATTCTCATCAAAATTCCATTTATTTAAATTATCAATAGGGTCACAGAATAGTACATCACGATTAGACATTGCTCTTCCTAAGAATATAATAAAAATATGATTTATCAATAAATTTGCAATTATTTATAATGCTAATAATATAAAATTAATATAAATAGATATTATCACATACATAAATAATTTAAAATAATTTGAATGTTTCATTTAAATCTATTATTAAACTAATTGAGTTGAATTAATATATACAATACGTCTTTAAAAATAGATTAACGTATTAAGTAAAATTAAATATTTTAAAATATTTAATTAACTAATTATAAAATATAATGTTAATTATAATTTTATGTTTGTAAATTAAAATAATAATTTACTTTAGTTATATAATGATTATTATCATTATTTTTACTAAAATTTAAAGACAAGATATGATACATATCGTTCACTTTCATATTCAAAATAAAATGATTAAATATTAATTTGAAACTAAGCAGATTAATATTATAGATATAATTATTTCTTTAGAAATAAAATAACTTCAAAAAGTCAATTAAATAATTATAACTAAATTTATTTAGATTAATCTAATTAATATATGAAAAATATTTAATTAAAAATATTTTATTTTAAATTATAATAAGAATCAATTTTTTATATTTTAAAAAAAACAAAACATATATAAAAATGTTATTTCTTATGTTGTAAGGCAAAAAAATTAAAGGATATATTATGCGTACAAAATATTGTGGAAAAATTAGTTTATCTGATGTAGGTCAACATGTGACTCTTTGTGGTTGGGTAAATAATCATCGAAATTTAGGAAATCTAATTTTTATTGATATGCGAGATCGTGAAGGAATTATTCAAATATATTTTAATTCATGTTATCAAGAAGCATTCGAATTAGCCGGTAGATTACATAATGAATGCTGTATTCAAATTAAGGGAATTGTATGTTCTAGAGAACAAAAAAATAAAAATAAAAATATTGATACAGGAGAAGTAGAGGTATGTGCAAATACAGTTAATATTATTAACTATGCTGCTTTATTACCAATTGATTTTAATCACATTAATAGTGAAGAAATGCGCTTAACATATCGCTATTTAGATTTACGACGACCAGAAATGATGGAACGTTTAAAAATTCGTGCAAAAATTACTAGTTTTATCAGAAAATTTATGGATACAAATGATTTTATTGATATTGAAACTCCAATACTAACTAAAGCTACACCAGAAGGTGCACGTGATTATATAGTACCTAGTCGTTTACATAAAGGTAAATTTTATGCGTTACCTCAATCACCACAATTATTTAAACAATTACTTATGATAGCTGGTTTCGACCGTTATTATCAAATTGTTAAATGTTTTCGAGACGAAGATCTGCGAACTGATCGCCAACCAGAATTTACGCAAATAGATATCGAAACATCTTTTATGACAGCGGATCATATACGTGAGTTAATAGAAAATTTAATTCGTGCATTATGGCTTAATTTTAAAAATATAGATCTTGGTTCATTTCCTACAATGACATTCAAAGACGCTATAAGTTATTATGGTTCTGATAAACCAGATCTAAGAAATCCAATGATAATGGTAGATGTTACAGATGTATTAAAAACAGTAGATTTTCAACTTTTTTCTATACCAGCTAATAATCCTAACGGTATGATATCAACATTAAAAGTACCCAATGGTATATTATTAAGCCGTAAAAAAATTGATGAATATTCCAATTTTGTTAAAAGTTATGGTGCTAAAAGTTTAACTTGGATGAAAGTAAAAAAATATGATAAAACTTTTAAAGAAATAGATAGTCCAATAAAAAAATTTTTACCTAATAATATTGTTGAATGTATATTACAGCGTATCTCTGTACAAGATGGAGATCTCATCTTCTTTTGCGCTGATCATTCTAAAATAGTAACTAATGCATTAGGTGCATTGCGTCTTAAATTAGGAAATGAACTTAATATCACCAATAAAAATATTTGGGCTCCTTTATGGATTATTGATTTTCCAATGTTTCAAAAAAATGATAACGGTACTTTATCTACAATTCATCATCCATTTACTTCTCCTAAATCTATGAGCATAGAAGAATTAGAAAACAATCCAATGCAAGCAATTGCTAATTCTTATGATATCATTATAAATGGTTATGAGGTTGGTAGTGGATCTGTACGTATTCATAGTAATAAAATGCAACAGCTAATATTTACCATTTTAGGCATAACTAAACAAGAACAAAATGAAAATTTTGGATTTTTATTAGATGCATTAAAATTTGGTACGCCGCCACATGCTGGAATAGCACTTGGTTTAGACCGCTTAACGATGTTATTAACTGGCACAAATAATATTCGTGATGTAATTGCATTTCCTAAAAGTACTTCAGCATCTTGTTTAATGACTAAAGCACCAAATGAAATTAATCCGATAACTCTATCTGATCTAGGAATTAATATAAAAAAATAAAAATTTTTAAATTTAATAATTGTTGGATATTTTATTCATATTTAATGTTTGAAATTATATATAAAATAAAGTTTTCTCTTAAAATATTGCCATTCAACTTTTATAAAAAATAGAAGTTCTTAACAAAATAAGTAATTTAAAATCTTCATACATATTTATATTTTATCTATTATAACTAATAATAGTAAGATTTAAATATAACCATATAATTACTTGCAATTTATAAAAGTCTATATATATAATAGGTTGAATATTTAATATAAGTTATTTTAATGATTAAATTATTAAAATAATGCTTAATAACTAATTATAAAAATCTGTTTATTTATTTGCGTTAAAATAATTATTTCAAAATTATATATGTTTTCTAATAATATAATTTTGATATAACAAATTATATTTTTATAATAAACATTTAATTCTAATATTGCATTGATTATTAATCTTTAGATATTACTAGAATTAATTTAACAGTTAAAATGCATGTCTAATTTAATATTAATTAATATAGATTTATTTTCTGTTAATTAATTTTATATTATTTTAACTTAATTCAAGTTAAAATAATATAAAATTTTAAATACTAATTAATTTATAAAAGTATATAATACTATAATTTTATATTAAACATCTACATAGAATAACAAATTGTTTAAAAAATTAAAGTTATTAAATAATATAATAAACGATTATTTATGATAATATCATAATATACATATATAATATAGTATAATCAATAATTCAATACGATTATTAATAATCGTATACAAGGTGCGTGATATGTCAATAATTATAGGAATTGATCCTGGTTCACGCATTACTGGCTATGGTATTATCAGTAAAATAGGAAATAAATTAAATTATATAATTAGCGGTTGTATTTATGCTAATATGAATGATTTATCTTCAAGACTTAAAGTAATCTATTTTGGAATATATGATATTATTAGTAAATATACGCCTGATCGTTTTGCAATCGAACGAGTATTTATGGCTAAGAATGTAGATTCAGCTCTTAAACTTGGTCAAGCACGTGGAGCAGCTATTGTTGCTGCAGTTAGTCATAATTTACCTGTATTTGAATATGCCGCTCGTCAGGTTAAACAAACTGTTACTGGTATGGGTAACGCTGAAAAAAAACAAGTAAAATATATGGTATGTAATTTATTAAAGATATCAACTAATTTAAAAGCAGATGCTGCTGATGCTTTAGCAATTGCTATTACTCATTGTCATATTACTGAACATATATAGATTAGAGATAATACATTACTGTTAATAAAAAGTAATTTAAATTATTGTAAGTATTTATTTTTACCTAAAATAGGTTATTTAAGTGATTAGTTTTTTGAGAGGTAAAATTTTAGAAAAACAAGCACCAATAGTTTTAATTGAAACCAATGGTATTGGTTATGAAGTTTATATGCCTATGACTTGTTTTTATAAATTACCTGAAATTAATGAGGAAGTAGCTGTTTTTATTGAATTTATAGTACGTAAAGATATGCTTTTATTATTTGGTTTTAATGATAAAAATGAACGTACAATATTTCGTGAGTTGGTTAAAATTAGCGGAATCGGACCTAAATTAGCTTTAACAATTCTATCTGCAATATCAGCACAACAGTTTATCAATATGATAAATAATAAACAATTTGAATTATTAGTTAAAGTACCTGGTATAGGGCTAAAAATAGCTAGTCGTATCATGATAGAAATCAAAGATCAATTTATAAATAAAATTGATGATTCATTTATTAATAAATGTATTAATTCAACTTCAATATTGTTTCCTCTTAAAAAAACAGATGCCGAAAAAGAAGCTATTGCTGGATTAATATCTTTAGGATATAAACCCCAAGAAGCTAATACAATGATCCATAATCTTAAAAAACCAGAAGCAAATTGTGAAACCTTGATTCGAGAGGCATTATGTGCAACTATTTGAGGTAATACATGATTGAAAAAAATCAATTGAGCTTCAATAATATATGTATGAAAGAACAAATTATTAACCGTACTATACGTCCAAAATATTTGTCAGAATATTTTGGACAATCCAGCGTTAAAGAACAAATGGAAATTTTTATTAAAGCAGCAAAATTACGTGGTGATGCATTAGATCACGTATTAATTTTTGGTCCTCCGGGATTAGGTAAAACCACATTAGCTAATATTATTGCGAATGAAATGGATGTTAATCTACGTACAACATCTGGTCCAATTTTAGAAAAAGCAGGTGATTTAGCTGCAATCTTAACTAATCTTGAACCTTGTGATATATTGTTTATTGATGAAATTCATAGATTATCACCAATGGTAGAAGAAGTACTTTATTCTGCTATGGAAGATTATCATTTAAATATTATCATTGGAGATGGACCAGCCGCTCGTGCTCTTAAACTGGATTTACCTCCCTTTACTTTAATTGGTGCAACTACGCGTGCCGGTTTACTTACATCTCCATTACGTGATCGTTTTGGAATAGTACAACGTTTAGAATTTTATAATGTCACAGCTCTACAACATATTGTTAATCGTAGTGCAACTTGTTTAGGATTAAATTTAAGCCAGGAAGCTTCTTTAGAAGTTGCTCGTCGTGCGAGAGGAGCACCGCGTATTGCTAATCGTCTATTGCGTCGTGTCCGTGATTTTGCAGATGTACAAGCTAATGGTAATATGAGTGGGGAAATAGTGATAAGTGCGCTGGATATGCTTAATATAGATAATCACGGTTTAGATTATATGGATCGTAAATTGTTATTAACTATTATTACTAAATTTACAGGAGGACCTGTAGGATTAGACAATTTAGTTGCTGCAATAGGAGAAGAACGTGAAACTATCGAGGATGTAATCGAACCATTTCTTATTCAAGAAGGATTTATTCAGCGTACACCGCGTGGCCGTATAGCTACTCGTCATGCTTATTATCATTTTGGTTTTAATTGTAATAGATAAATTGATATTAATAATAATTTATTTATTAATGTAATAAAGATATAAGATGATCAATTAATGATTTAAATAAAATGCTTAATTAAAGTTCAGTTAGTATTTATTCTAAAATTTTAAAATAAAAAAATCAATTATTCACTGCCTGTATTATATACAAAATTAATAATAAATATAAGATATATTATATTTATTTAAAATCCTATGAAAATAACAAAATTAATATTTTTAATTAAATTTAATAAATAAGATTAAATAATACTAATATTTTAAAATAAATATTTATTGTTATTGTTTATTTACTAGATCCTGAATTGACAATACTTAAATTATTATAAATTACTTTTTATTACTATAATAATGATTATTTTGCTTAGTACAAAAATTAATATTTTTTATTAACTTTGTTTAATATATCTATAATATATACGTATATTTATTAAATATAGATTATATAAAATAATTGATATATTATAAATAATATTAATATTTATAAATTAAGATATATATTATATTAATACTTAATAGAATATTGTGTTAACACATTAAACATTATTGTATATTAATTTTAATTATTGTATGGTCAATATATATATTTATGATTACTAAAAAACATAGTTATATAGTTTTTATAAATATATAATTAAATTAATATTTAAAGTTTTAGAGAATATATAATATTCTATATATTAATAATACTTATAAAAGTAATATATATGTTTTATAATATATAATTTTTTTAATATTTTATCCTTTTAGATATAATTTGTTTAGTAGTAATAATTTTATTATTATATTAATATTATCCTAATAATATTTATTATAAATATTATATTAAATTAATTAAGTTATAAAATTAATTAAGTTATAAAATTAATTAAATATTATTTATTTAATACGTAATATTTATATGTCATATGATCATTAATCATTTTATTAAAAAACATAATATAATTATGGATTACTTATATTAAATATAAAACTTATATTTTTAAAATTAAATACGCAAAATATTTAATTTTTTTGATTTAGCATATATATTGTTAATATAAATATATATATCAAAGGTATAGAAACGATATACAGTTATTGTTAAATGGTGATTTAAAATTTAATAATTATAAACATTAATGTTTAAATTCTTAGAAAGAAAAATAATATTTTTTTGTATCTATATACAATAAAAATATTAAAATATTATATTATTAATATAGATAACATCTAATATATCAGAATGTATTATTATTAAAATATTTTATTATAGTTTGAATGTTTAGTTCATCATATAATTTTATTATTTAGTGTTGAATACATATATAAACTAAACTATATAAAGTGATTTGTAATTTATTAAAATTAAGTTAATTCAAATAAATATTATTTTTTGATATTTATTAAAATAATACGTTATTTGTTGAAATCTTAAATAAAAAAAGCGGAAAATATAAAAATCAATGTATTTATAGATAGTTAATTAATATAATTTATCTATTTTTTTGATTTTCAATCATTGTAAGTTATTAAAAATAAACTTTATTTATTAATATATAATACGTAAAAGAACAAAATACAACGTAATGATAATGATCACCAAGGAAAAGATGAATACTAAAAAACAAGATAAGATTGAGTTTATTCCTGTATTTCAACTTTCTTTTTTAAAACCTAAATATTGGATTAATTGGATGGTTTTAGCTATATTAGCAAGTATGGCTATGTTACCTATTAAAATACGGGATCCAATTTTAGGGAAGTTAGGAAAATTTATTGGTAGACTTGCAAAGTCTGCACGACATCGAGCATTAATCAATCTATATTATTGCTTCCCAGAATTAAATGCATTACAGTATCAAAAAATAGTTGATAGTATGTTTGCAACTGCTTCACAAGTAATTGTAATGATGGTGGAATTAGGTATAAGAAATCCAGTATACGTACGTCAACGTGTAGATTGGTATGGTCGTGAAATTATTGATGAACTTCAATCTGAAAAAGAAAATGTTATTTTTCTTGTACCTCATGGTTGGAGTATGGATATTCCAGCTATGTTATTGGCATCTGAAGGGAAAATGATAGCTGCAATGTTTCATCATCAAAGTGATAAATTAATGGATTATATATGGAATAGTGTAAGACGCCGGTTTGGTGGTCGAATGCATGCTCGTAACGATGGAATAAAACCTTTTATTAATTCTGTTCGTCAAGGATATTATGGTTATTATCTTGCTGATCAAGATCATGGATTTGAACATAGTGAATTTGTAGATTTTTTTGCTACATATAAAGCTACTTTACCTATAATAGGTCGTTTAATGAAAGTATGTAGAGCACGTATAGTACCACTTTTCGCAGTATATAATAGTACTATTCATCGTTTGGAAATTTACGTTCGTCCTCCAATGAAAAATCTTTTAAGTGCTGATTCTAAATCTTTAGCACGTCGTATAAATGAAGAAGTAGAAATATTTGTACGTCCTCATTTGGAACAATATACGTGGATTTTAAAACTACTTAAAACACGTAAACAAGGAGATATTGAACCTTATAGATATTAAAGTTTGATTCATTTTATAGTAATATGAAATGATTAATTGGTTATTTAACAATAATTAAATATTAACTTAATAAGTTAAATATATGATTGATAATTAACAGTTTATATTCTTAGAAAAGTGTTATTGATGCTTAGGATAATTCTTATTAAAAGATAGTAAATTTAGAATATAACAATAATATTTATTTATATTTTAACCTACAAACTTTTAAATAGATTATTTGATTAATTTTATCTTTTTAAAATAGTTTAATTTTACATTTATCAGTTAATAATAACTATTATTTAATTATCTGCCATTACTTATATATAGTATAATTAATTAATATTAATTATATATTTAGATATTTATCACTATAGTATTCTATATATAAACTCTTTTTTTTAAAAAAATAGTTTATAAAACTACCATAAAAATAGTATTTTTATGCAAAATTAAGCATATAAATCTAGTTATTTTAAATAGAAAATCAATACTATATCTAAAATTAAAAAATAATTTATGTTTAATCTTGATAATATTAATATATTGATATTATCAAGATTTATTTTAAATTATATTAATATATAATTATAAAATTAATGCAATGAATATTTTTCTTTGTTAAAAGTTTTATAGTAGATATATTACATTACAAGGAGAAAGAAATGAGTGCAATACAAGTATCGCAAGCCTGCGATCTAGTAATATTCGGCGCAAAAGGTGATCTTGCACAACGTAAATTATTACCTTCTTTATATCAGTTAGAAAAAGCAGCTCAACTTCATAAAGATACGCGTATAATAGGTGTAGGACGTGCAGAATGGGATAAACAAACCTATATCAAAATAGTACGTGAAGGATTAGAAAAATTTATGCAAGAACATATCAATGAAATATTATGGAATAGGCTTGCTTGTCGTCTTAATTTTTGTAACCTTGATGTTAATTATACGTCGCATTTTTTTAAATTAAGTAAAATGCTTGATCAGAAAAATCATGTTACTATTAATTATTTTGCAATGCCCCCTAATACTTTTGGAAAAATTTGTGAAGGATTAGGAGCTGCTAAACTTAATGCTAAACCAGCACGTGTAGTTATGGAAAAACCACTTGGTAATTCATTACAGACTTCACGAGAAATAAATAATAGTGTTGGAAAATTTTTTGAAGAGAGCCAAGTATTTCGTATCGATCATTATCTTGGAAAAGAAACCGTATTGAATCTTTTAGCATTGCGTTTTGCAAATTCAATATTTGTGAATAACTGGGATCATCGTACTATTGATCATGTTCAAATTACTGTAGCTGAACAAGTAGGTATCGAAGGTCGTTGGGGTTATTTTGATCAAGCTGGACAGATGCGTGACATGGTTCAAAACCATTTATTACAGATTCTTAGCATCATAGCTATGTCTCCTCCATCTGATTTAAGTGCTGATGCAATACGTGATGAAAAATTGAAAGTATTACGGTCATTGCGTATTATAGATGAAACTAATGTAAAAGAAAAAACAGTACGTGGCCAATATACTGCTGGTTTTATAGATGGTAAAAAAGTAAGAGGATATTTAGAAGAAATAAATGCAAATAAACAAAGTATTACGGAAACTTTTGTAGCTATACGAGTTGACATTGATAATTGGCGTTGGATGGGTGTACCATTTTATATTCGTACTGGAAAACGATTACCTATAAAATGTTCTGAAGTAGTAGTTTATTTTAAAAAACCTGTAATAAACTTATTTAAGGATTCTTATAGTAAATTACCACATAATAAATTAACTATTCGTCTACAGCCAGATGAAGGAGTGGATATTGAAATTTTAAACAAAGTACCTGGTCTTGACCATAAGCATAAATTGCAAACTACTAAATTAGATTTAACTTATTCAAAAATTTTTAATCATTCACATCTAGCTGATGCTTATGAACGATTATTATTGGAAAATATGCGTGGTATCCAAGCACTTTTTGTACGATATGATGAAGTAGAAGCAGCTTGGCTATGGATCGATTCAATTATTAAAGCATGGAATATGGAATCAAACATTCCATTTCCATATCCAGCTGGAACTTGGGGTCCTATTGAATCTGTGTTGATGATTACTCAAGATGATCGTATATGGCACTAATAGATATAGATCTATATATAATATCTACTTTACATTATAATCTAATATTTGTAGTATAATAGTGTATTTTTAAAAATGTAGATATTTTATTTAAATATATTAGTGTAATAATTAAATCTCATTAAAAATTTATAACAGAATTTTAAATTCTATTAAGATAATTTACGTATTTATTGTAATTATTTAACTTGAATTAATTTTATATTAATGACTATTTAAGTCTATTATTGTTCAATAACACTATAGCATTAGTTGCTAAATTAGTATCTAATAATTAGATTTTTCTAAATTTAATAATAAAGTAAAATTTTGTGTTTTGATGTTTATTGTATTTTGTTAGTAACAAAATACTAATACATATTCATATGATGTATATAAATAAACATATATTTAAATTAATGTATTTAATTTAAATATATGTTTGAATTAAACTAAAGTATATAGAGATAAACTCTACTATTAAATAATATCTATTCATCCAATATACGATAAAATTAATATATATATTACGATTTTATTAATGAACTACTTATTTTTGATGTGCAAAATATAAGTAGTCAAACTTCTTATTATATGAATATTTATTATTCAATCTAAAATATAAAATAATAATAATAATTCATTACTGTTTTTATTTTTATAGAAAAAATTCTAAGTTATTTATTAAATAATTTAATAACTATTATTATCTAAGATTTTTTATAATTATTAGGATTGATATTAAGTTTATTTATATTAATAAATAAGAAAAATTTTATTTATAGATATATCTAATCAAAATCTAATGTAAATACATTTTGTAATATATAATATATATATTGTATATTAATATAAATCTTTTGTATTTAAATAATAGTTAACCTATATGAATAAATATAAAAATTATAAAATAATAAAGCATTTATTTAAAATTCATGTAAATATACATAATTTTAAATAACAAAAATATATTTAAGATTGAATTATTTTTATTTATATTAAAGATAATTAATTTTAATAAAATGCTGACCAATATATTTAACATAAAAATTATTTATATTTACATAAATTATTAGTAGTTTAATTAAGAAAATGTTATTTGTTATTAAATATAAGATATGTATTTGTCATACAAAATTTTTCGATGTTTATAATTATCATATTTATATTTAAATCATATAATTTTCATATAGATTATTTACTTTATCCTAAAAATTATTTTCTTAAATGAGAATCCTAAAATTTTGCCAATTAGTAAAAATATAATTTCATTATGTGCTTATATTTACTATTAATATTTAAATTAAACAAAGATTTTATATACATATTATATATGCTAATTAAATTTAGTAAACTATATATACAATATACTTATAGAGTGATGTCTTCATAAATATGAAAGAAAATTATATTACTAATTAACTAATTAACTGATTAATGTAATTTGTTTTTTAAAATTTTTAACATTCTTTAAGAATGAAAATTATAAAATTTGCACTAACTGTTATAAATTATTTAAGATATTGTATGAAAAATTTCATCAAAAATAATATAAGATTATGCATGAAAATACATTTTGTATGGAGTTATAAAAATTAAATGTAAATAATAGAAACTAATATTAATAAGCAAAGGTAATATTAGTATTGTTATATATTAACTAAATGTTAGATGTTCATAGATTAATGTATTTTTAGATTATAATATATTTGAGTTGATTATTATCATAAGTAATCTCATAAAATTTAATCATCTAATAATTACTTATAGCAAAAAAAATACAGAATTATTTAATTATACAAAACTTATTAGAGGATGTCACATATTACTGAAGAATAATAACAAATTATTAATAATATAATTGAATATATTATTAATAATTATTAGTTAGTTAACTATTAGAAAATATTGTTGTATTGCGTTCGAGTTTTTTTATATAAAACCTTAAAGATCTACAAGATCTTAGACTATTTCTTAAAATTTTACAAATAGATAATTATAGCAAAATATTTAATATAAGTTCGATAAATGAAAATTAAGTATTGATTATTATAACGTAAGATTACAGTATATTATGTGCTCAAGAAAAATTTGATGTTTTAAATGTTTTATTTCCTATATTGTATTAATAAATAATATAAAAATATTAACAGTGTTTCATAAATAAGAGGTTAAGAATATAATAATTAATTTAAGTTATATTAATAAATATATACTTAGCGACTATATTTTGCTCTCTTGTCTTTTTATTTTAAAAGGATTAGCTGTTCATATGAGATATAAAAATATCACTATACTTTAATGTGTTATTAGTAATTTAGATAAATACGCTTAATAATTTAGCTTTTAAGATCTTTAAGACTACTATCTGAAATAGTACTCGGTGAATAAGAGTTAATAAATTAATTTATACTTAGAAAGTAAAGAATAATACTCTTAAATGAATCACATTTATGATTATATATTCTATGCCAGTGACCTTATTTATTATATAGATAATATAGTATTTTATATAAAACACATATTAATGGTATGAGTATACAAATTTAAATTATAATATCAGATAAATTAACAATTAATAATGTATGTAATATAAAAATTGGAGAAAATTTAAGGATAGTGCATTATAATTAGATAATATCTATAAAATAACTATAAAAAATCCGATGGATTAAAATCAATAATACTACAATGTATTAAATTTTCATAATCTATGCATATCACATGTGAGATTTTTTAAAAATCACAAAAAATTAAATTGTTCTTCTATAAAAATTAGATAATTTTATATATTAAATAATAAATATTTGCAATGATATAAATAAATTAAATACAAAACAATTAAATATATGCAGTCAAATAAGTAAGTTTATATTTATTCTAAAAATATTTCTAAATAAATATATCTGAATTATATATAAGTAATTAAAATTATATTTTTATCTATCAAATTCTAATTTGATACCATATAAATTTCATTATTAATATCAATATATGATGGATTATGAGTGATAAGATTATTAATTATTTAAATAGTTAAATCGAGCATTGACTATCTAACAGTACAATCTACTTATTTAAGCAAAATGCTAGAAAAATACCTTAACTAACTATTTATGTTATATTAAGTACTAATAATTTTCTCATAAATGACATTTGTAATATTTTCATTAATTTAGACATACATTGATTTTTAAAATCATAAAAGATTTAATAAAATAAAATATAAATATAAATATATAAACTTATTTATCTTGCAAATAAATATATATTAGCTGTAGCTTTAATGTAATTAATAATAAATATTATATAATATATACAAATAAATAATTAATTTTAATCTATGAAAGATTTTTTAAAATTAATGTTTGATATATACATAAGCATTATTACTATAAAATTTATATTTTTTATAAAATGTATACTTATACTAATTGAGTTAAATTAATAGAATGTAAAATAATTATTTTTTTAAAAGGTTTTTAAAATACTCATAAAATTTACTAACTAAATTATATAAATTTACTTGATATTAATAATCAAACTACTTAATAATTTAATTAATGAAATTATTAATGTCATACACATCGAATATTAATAGCATTTAATTATACCGTTATGTTAATTATCATAACAAAATATTAATATTTTATAAAAATATAAAATATCAAAATTTATTAATATTAATTTTATTAAAAGTTATTTGTGTATAAGCTAGCTAAATGAATAGTTTTCATATATAATTGATTGATTAATTACTCACCAAAATAATAAATATTTGCTATACAATTTCTTTGCTTTAATTAAAGCTACTTATTGAGATAATTTAGTATCAAAAATACTGATGTACAAAAATGATTTAAATATGTTTAGTTACAATTAAAAATATATCTTTTTATTTAATATATATAAAATATAAAAAATTTGAAACTGTATTTAAATACACTTGTTGAATACTTAATAAGTATTTAGAATAATTAAAATTATAATAACATTGAATATTGACATAGTTGATAACTTCATGATTTAAATCATTGATTACGATATCATTAAAGCCAATTTAATAAAATACTTCTCTAAGTATCAATTAAAAATTGATATCAATTTGTAGATAAATTCAATTTAATAAATAAAAAGTTTATCTATATAATATTCATTTATTTTTCTTAAATTATCTTAATTATTTCAACTTATTACATTGTAAATTAAATATGTATTTATCTACAATACTAAAAGTTATTTATAAGTTTCTTCTTACGAAGAAGATTTTATAACATATTAAAAATAAAATTCCATTTTTATTTTGTTCTAATATTTTTATTAAAACATAACAAATTAATAAATATATTCAATAATTTGTAGTTAAATAATGTAAGTTTAATGAATTTTTTATAATCAAAATATAAAGTATTTATGTTTAACATTTTTAAGAAAAAATAATATTCAATATATATTTGAGATTATTTTAATTTTTATAAAAATTAAAAAATTATTTTACCTATTTAATTTATCTATAGATTTTATATGAAATTTTACCAATATAGTAAAATGGGATCTCTTTTAATCTGTGTGAAATCTATAGTGTTAGTTTCTAATCTATTCTAATGTTACCTAATATATTTTTTAATGCTCTAATGCTCTTAGATATATTCCTATCAGTTCAAAATTCATGGTTTCATTATACAATAATGTATATCGATTTTTGTTCGTCCATGATTTCTTTAAGGAGTCATTGATGGAATTACTTTTTTATCCCCCAATTTGGGCTGGATTCTTTACATTAATTGTGTTGGAGATAATTCTAGGTATTGATAATTTAGTTTTTATTGCAATTATTACAGATAAATTAATAGCAAAACAACAATATAAAGCACGTTTAATTGGACTATCGTTTGCTTTAGTTATGCGTGTAGGTTTATTATCATTAATGTCTTGGATAGTAACACTTAGACAACCTTTATTTAAGGTAGGAAATTTCAGCTGTTCTGGGAGAGACTTAATTCTTTTAATTGGTGGTATATTTTTATTATTTAAAGCTATTACTGAATTACATGAACGTTTAGAAAATCACGATATTGAACATCATAGAAATAAAAATTGTTCTAATTTTTGGTTAGTGGTAATACAAATTATAGTATTAGATGCTATCTTTTCACTAGATGCAATAATTACTGCTGTAGGTATGGTGAACCAACTACCCATTATGATAGCTGCAGTAGTAATAGCTATGAGCATTATGCTATTAGCTTCTAATTCATTAACACAATTTATTAATTCACATCCAACAGTAGTAGTGTTGTGTTTAAGTTTTTTATTAATGATTGGTTTATCTCTAATAGCAGAAGGTTTGGGTTTTAATGTTCCAAAAGGATATCTTTATGCTTCTATTGGTTTCTCAATTATTATTGAATTATTTAATCAAATTGCTCGACGTAATTTTCTTCGTCAGCAGGCCAGACGTCCAATGCGTGAACGTACTGCTGAGGTGATTTTACGATTAATGGATGGATGTCAACGTAATCATTCAATAAGTACTAAAGATTCAATGTTAATCAAAATGTTTCCAAAAGAAACATTTAAACATGATGAAAGAGATATAATTAATGGTGTAGTTACATTATCACAACTTTCAATTAATAGCATTATGACTCCGCGTGATAATATAGTTTGGATTAATGCTTCAAAATCAGTCGACGAAATCAAAATACAATTATTAAATACATCTTATAATTTTTTGCCTGTATGTTGTGATACCTTAGATAATATAATAGGTGTAGTACAAGCTAAAAATCTATTGATTGCAGTAGAAGATGGCTTTAATATAATGCAATTCGCAGCTAAATCACCTGCTGTTATGGTACCAGAAACTCTAGATTCAATCATGTTACTTAGCATATTACGTAATGCTAAAGTGAATTTAATTATTGTAAATAACGATGTTGGTTTAATAAGAGGATTAATTAGTCCATCAGATGTATTAAAAGCAATTATTGGTAAATTTGATCATATTAACAATACTACATAGATTTAATAAGTGGATTAATAAAAATTTTTGTAACTTTTTTAGAAAAATACATTTACAGTTAAAGTAAAATTTTAAATAAATCATATGATAATAAATTATATTTTTATATAACTAACATTAATAGTTAATCATTTTATAATGTATTAATTAATATAGATTAATAAACTTGTAAAATATGATCGTTTAGATCTTAAAATTAATTAAGTTATTAAAATCAAAGTTAATTTATTAAATATTTAGTATTTTCTTTTTTGAAACTGATAAATTATAGAATCATTTAAGCCTAGATGATCTTTATGACACAATATAAGCATCTTAATTAAATAAGATGTTCTAATTTAATTATTTAGTAAAGATATTTACAAAATATTTTATTATATATGTATTCTTGTAATTGTCTTTTTATATAACATCTATTTGTTTTAAAGAAAAAATTAATGTAGATATACATAAATAATTATATTTATTATTCTCTAATTAAGATTATTTATCTTAATGGTTAAATTTATACATAAATTATTATATATTAATTAATTAAATTAATACCTTCATTTTATAGAGGATTTTATATTTATATAAGTATCTCTCTAAGAGATAAGGTTATTACATGAATATCTTATATCTTAATGATTATCTTTAATAAGATATTTTAAAAATTAAATTCTTCTATTAAATCATTATTTAAAATAATGATTTAATAGATTTATATTAATTTATAATATGTAAATTTTAAAAAAATATTTAATTTAATAAATAATTACTTAATTTTAAGATTATATAATTAATAAATGTAATAAATTATATTGTTATATTAAATTTATGTTACCTCTGATAGGTTGTATTATCGATACTAAATATTATTTATAAATTATGTAGTAGCTATTATTTTAAAAAATATTTAAATTTGATTTACTTGATTATCTAATTATTAATTAGAACAGCACTTGATTACTTAATAAGTATATCTTTTAACTAAATAATCATTATGAGATTATTATGTCTATTAGAATTCTAGCATTAAATACAACAATGGATAGTTGTTCTGTAGCATTACTTAATAATACACATATTAGTATTAGATTTAAGATAATGTCATGTAGTCATAAACGTAGTGTTTTAGCATTAATACAAGATTTATTATATGAACAAAAAATAAAATTAAGTTGTTTAGATTTAATAGCGTATAATCGTGGTCCAGGTAGTTTTAATGGAATAAGATTTGGATTCTGTATTGCGCAAGGGCTTGCTTTTGGTGCAAATTTACCAATGACGGGCATTTCATCATTGCTTATTATAGCACAAAAAGCTTGGTGTCAAACTGGAATTACGCAAATTTTAGTAGCTATAGATGCACGTATAGGAGAAATTTATTGGGCTGAATATAGACGAGATGATAAAACAGGAAAATGGTTAGGTATAGAAACAGAAAGTTTAATTTCTTTAGAGATAGCACTAAAACGTATTGCTACTTTATACGGAAGATGGGCTATTGCTGGTTCTGCTTGGCAAGCATATCCTAGTTTATTAATACCATCCAATGTTCAATTTTTGAATAGTAATGTATTAAATTCAGTTGCCGAAGACATGTTATCGCTAGCTTCTGATTCATGGCAAAATAATAACATTACGCAAGTAGATTATGCGGATTTGACTTATTTACATAAGGATATAGAGTGGAAAAAATTACCCGGACGTTAACTAACATTTATAAATTAGTTGTATTTATGATTAATTTATAATTAAATTACTTTTAGTAAACATTTGATTAAATGTAATATACAATAAAATATATTATTTAATATATTAAAGTGATAAATTATATCATATTGCTGTTTGAAAGATCTTTTACTTCTAATAAAGCAATATTTAATTCTAATATTGAAATATTATCTTGTTTGTGTTCAAGTTGAACTGTTACCATTTCTGGATTAATTTTTACGTATTTACAAATTACTTTAAGAATATCACGTTTAAGTTGAGGTAAATAATGAGGTTCATTTCTTGCTTTTCTATGTTCAGCTACAATAATTTGGAGCCTTTCTTTTGCAATATTAGCTGTGTTTTTTTTATGAGATAAAAAAAATTTTAGTAATGCCATAAAATTAACCTCCAAACAATCTTTTAATAAAGCCTTTTTTTTCTTCCTCTATAAAACGGAATGGAAGTTCTTTTCCAAGCAGACGTTCTACAGTATCAAAATATGCTTTACCAGCATCAGAATTAGTATCGAGAATAACAGGTTCGCCTTGATTTGATGAACGTAACACAGATTGATCTTCTGGAATAACACCCAATAATGGAATACGTAAAATTCCTAATACATCTTCCATGCTTAACATATCTCCACGAGTGACGCGATTAGGATTATAACGAGTTAGTAATAAATATTCTTTGATTGGTGTTTTACCATTTTCTGCCCGATAAGATTTAGATGAAATAATCCCTAAAATACGGTCAGAATCATGTACTGAAGAAACTTCTGGATTAGTTATAATAATTGCTTCATCAGCGAAATATAATGCCATTAACGCACCAGCTTCAATGCCTGCTGGTGAATCGCAAATGATAAAATCAAAATCATTTTCTTCCAGTTCTTGAATTACTTTTTCAACTCCTTTGCGAGTTAAAGCGTCTTTATTACGAGTTTGTGATGCAGGAAGAATGTAAAGTTGTTCAGTATGTTTATCTCGGATAAGTGCTTGATTTAATGTAGCATCACCTTGAATGACATTTATAAAATCGTATACAACACGACGTTCGCAACCCATTACTAAATCAAGATTTCTTAATCCAATATCGAAATCGATTACTGCAGTCCTTTTATTATTTTGTGCTAGTCCTGTAGCTATAGCTGCGCTTGATGTGGTCTTACCAACACCTCCTTTACCTGATGTTACTACAATAATACGTGACATAAAAATTAATTTCCTTAATAAAAAGAAAAGTTTACTAATTAAGCGCTTGTATGTTAAGCATACCTTTTTTTAGGTATAAACATGCCGCTTTACCAAGAAATTCTTCTGGAATTTGATCCATAATCCAATATTTACCAGCAATAGATAACAAAGCAGCAAAAAGATTTGTACAAAAGATCTGAGATTTTATATCTCCGGTAGCTCCAGCTAATGCACGTCCTTTCATGATTCCGTAAATATGAATATTACCATCAGCTACTAATTCCGCACCAGCACTAACATTATTAGTAACTACTAGATCGGTATTGCGAGCGTAAATTTGTTGCCCTGAACGCACAAGCTCATTAAAGATAACAGTTTTATTGTTATTTTTAGTAAAGGGAATTTTATTTTTTTTTGTAATTTCTATATTAATATTTTCCCATTTATTTATTTCTTTTCCTTCAGATAATACTGGTAATCCCATACAACTAATTATTTTTTTTAAAAATTCATTTTTACAACCGCTAACACCAATAATACGCAAACCTGTTGCATTAACAGCTGTTTGTATTTGTTTCCAATTAATATTTTGTTGTAATCTAGATATGTTGATGATAACAGGTGCATGATGTAAAAATTCTGGGGCTTGATTGATCTTATCCTGTAGTGCCTGACGTATTACTTCAGGTTGCGGATGGTTTAAATAAATAACTGATAGTGTAAAATTACTCCCTTTGAATTCAATTGGAGATTGCGGTATCTTTCCCATCTTATTCCTATATTTATGATCTTTTAATTAATATTTATTAACATCAAACGTTGAATATAAAATTCTATTAACATATTATAGTTATCAATATTAATAAATCATTAAATCATTAATTATTTTAGGATCAAAATATATTTTTTTATTTTTTATAGAAGAGGTGTAAACGTAATTAAATTTATCTTGTGATTAAAATCAAAATGATTCAAAAGTTTCTAAGAAAATTTTGAATCATTTTAACATGTCACAATTAATAATGATATTATCAGCATTTAAGTATTAATAAAATATTAATGCTAATACACATTCTTTATAGAATTAAGGATATTTTATGTTTATTCAATTAATAAATATTATCTATTATAAATAATTTATTAGAATAATAAGTTTACTATTTATTATTTAATGTAGATTATTCGTTAATATTTTATTATTATATCAAATAAATAATTCATATCTTGGTAAATGATTTATATCATTGTAAACTATAACTTATATACATATATAACCCATTGTAATTTATATAGTTACATATAATTATATATAAATTAATATTTAAATCCAGATATAAATCTTAATACTCATTTAATTTGAATTAAACATTTATGGTTTTCTTTTATTAATTTAATTATAATAATACATATATTATTGTATAAGTTTGTTATTATTCATTGTTTAAATCATTCGGTATTATTAACGATACGTACGCCAATTTTCATAATTTGATTATTTTCTTTTTCGGCAATTGTCCAAATAAGTTGATTTAATTCTACTTGATCACCTACTACTGGATTATTTCCTAATACACTTATCATCAATTGATTTAATGACTGTTGATCATCAGTATTTTTATCCAATTCAAGGCCATAAATTTGTGCAACATCACGTAAACAAGTATTTGCATCAAGAATAAAATCACCAAAAAAACTTTGATCTAGTGATATTGATGGAGATTGACTAAACATTTTACCCAAAGCTGGTAAATCTCGTTCTCGTCCGATAACACATAAAACATCACCTTCTTTTAATCGAGTATGACTATTCGTATGTATTAAGGTATTTTCTCGAAATAATGCAGCAATACGTGTTTCTTTGGGCATTTGTAGATCACGTAGCGCAGCATCAATACACCATTTATCGGCATTTAATTGATATATAAATTGTTCCCATGGATTTTCTGGATGGATATCTAATCCAACTCTACTAATTGGTGAAGCTGTAGGAGGTACTATAACTTTAGCTTTTTGTGCTGCATAACTGAGCGACATTCCTTGCAACATCAAGGATACCAGTACTACAAAAAAAGCAATATTAAAATAGAGTTTAGCATTTTCTAATCCTGCCATCATTGGGAATACAGCAAGAATAATAGGTACTGCACCACGCAAACCTACCCAACTTATAAAGATTCGTTCACGATTAGTAAAACTTTTGAATGGTAATAAACTTATAATAATTGATATAGGCCTTGCTATTAAAATTAACCATAAAGATAAGATCATCGCTGGAACAGCAATATACCATAATTCTGATGGATTTATTAATAATCCTAAAACAATAAACATTCCAATTTGACTTAACCAAGCCATTCCATCAAAAGTCTGCAAAATTCCATATCGGTTCCTAATAGGACTATTGCCTAATAAAAAACCACAGAGATATACTGCTAAAATACCACTACCTTCCATTATCGTTGTTAAAGCAAAAATAATAATTCCACCGCTTAAAGCTAATAAAGGATATAAACCTTGTGCTAAATTAATTCGATTAATTAATTGCTGTAATGCCCAACCACCACTTAATCCTAAAATAATGCCGAGACCAAATTGTTGTAATAAATGTTCGATAAATATCCAACTTAATTTTGTTTTTCCTTTTTGAATCATATCTATTAAAGTAATAGTTAAAAAAACAGCAGTTGGATCATTACTGCCTGATTCAATCTCTAATGTTGAACTTACGCGTTCATTTAATCCTTTATTGCCTAATAAAGAAAATACAGCTGCTGCATCGGTTGAACCAATAATAGCTCCGATTAAAAAACCTTGAATTAAATCAATTTTAAATATCCAAGAGGCTATTATTCCTGTTAAACCTGCAGTAATTAATACACCGATAGTAGCCATTGATAATGCTGGTCCTAATGCTACTTTAAAAGAACTAGCTTTAGTGCGTATTCCTCCATCGAGTAAAATTATAGCTAGAGCAAGATTTGAAACTAAATAAGCTATAGGATAATTATCGAAAGCAATACCACCAATACCATCAATACCTATTAACATACCTAATGCGAGGAAAATAACTAAAATTGGAATGCCAAGACGCGAGGATAAAGAACTCAGCAAAATACTTGCTGCAACTAATGTAGAACCCATAATTAACAAACTATAAATCAAGCTGACATTCAATGATATTCTCCTATTACAGTCACATAAAATTTTTAAAAATTAATCAAATATTAATAAAAAATATGTGATTTTAATAGTTTAATAATAATTAAATACATATATAAATATAAGCTTGAATTATGTGATCTAAATATTCAGATATACTTGGTATATTTGAGTTTATTCCAAACTATTAAAATATCAACATTAAAAAATTCGGTCATTAGCAAAAATTTTAAATTTGATATTTTATATGTTATTACATATAAATATTTTTATATAAAATATTTAATGGAAATAATATATATATTTTTTAAATATCCATTACTAGTTAATAAATATATTTATACATATAAATATATTTAAATTTAAAATTTGATAATTGTTATCATAAAACAATCTTTTAAAATAAAATCTTGTTAATAAAATTGATATGTTTATAAAAAAGCTACTTATAATATAATAAATATTAAACATATTTGTTATATATGTACTTTATGAATATAAGTTTAAAGTTTTTATCATTGATATAAATAACTTTTAATTTATATATTTAAATTAAAAGTTTTAAAAAACATTTACTGAAAAAAATTAATATTATTTTAAATTTTATTATTATTATTGAGTTAATGATTTATTTATCATAAATAAAATTTAAAGTTTTTCATAGAAAACTCATATTGTTTTAAACATAAATTAAATTACATATACTATATGTATAAATTTTAACAGATATTTCATAAATTCAACGTTATTGAGTTAAACATTAAACAATCTTTAATGTGATATAATGTAATTTATCGATCAGCAATAAACTCAATTAAATCTAACACTTTATGTGAATAACCAGTTTCATTATCATACCACGAAACTAATTTAACAAAATTTTCATTTAACGCAATACCTGCATGAGAATCAAATACTGAAGTTAAAGTTTCACCATTAAAATCAGTAGAAACAACATTTTCGTCAATATATCCAATTACATCTTTCATTTCATTTTGAGATGAATATTTAATTTCTTCACAAATTTCTTTATAAGAAGCTGATTTTTCTAAATGTATGGTTAAATCTACAACAGATACATTTGAGATTGGAATACGAAATGCCATTCCTGTTAATTTATTAGTTAATTCTGGCAACACTTTACCAACAGCTTTAGCTGCCCCTGTAGAGGAAGGAATGATATTTTGAAATACACTACGTCCTCCTCGCCAATCTTTTTGAGATATACCATCTACGGTTTTTTGAGTTGCAGTAGCGGCATGTATAGTAGTCATTAGTCCTTCGATAATACCGAACTTGTCATTGATAACTTTGGCTAAAGGAGCTAAACAGTTAGTAGTACAAGAAGCATTAGATACAATATCTTGACCTATATATTTATCAAAATTAGCACCACGAACAAACATTGGTGTGTTATCTTGAGAAGGAGCTGTTATAACTACTTTTTTAGCTCCAGCAGTGATATGTCCGCGAGCTGTTTTATCAGTAAGAAACATACCTGTTGCTTCAGCAACAATATCAACTTCTGCATCTTCCCATTTTATTTTGATTGGTTCTTTTTCTGAAGTAATGCGTATATTTTGACCATTCACAACTAAGATACCATCTGCTGATTCTATTCTTCCGTTAAAACGACCATGGTTTGAATCATATTTCAACATATATGCCATATAATCAGGACTCAATAAATCATTAATTGCAACTATTTGCACATTAGAACGCTGCTGTGCTGCTCGAAAAATCATTCGTCCAATACGGCCAAAACCGTTAATACCTATTTTAATAGTCATACAATACCATTTATAATAATTGATATTAATCATTAAATTATATACTTATGTTAAATATAAATTTAAACATTTTATATAATTCGAATATGTTAATAATTTGATCTTAGTACTTATATAATTTATACATTATAGTTATAAGAATTTACTTAAATTATAGTTCATTTTTTAAGAGATACTTAAAATAATAATTTTTTTAATTTAATAAGTTAATAATATTTATTATGTATTATTTATTTATATATATCAAAAGAAATAATTAAAATTTATTAAATATAATAACTACTATACTTAATTTTAATACTAACAAACAATAATTAACTATGTTATATCAACATATAAATTTAATTATAATTATCTTTTAAGTAAAGTATTTAAATAAATGACTTTATGTTATTATTATATTTATTTTTTATAAATATAATAATAACATATAAAATTGACAAGAAAATTGTGTCTATTCTTAAACATATATATATATATTTAATATATTAATTTTACCATTCACTTAAATATTAATTTAATTATAATCTTAAAACATTATAGTAATAAAATTTATTTTAAATAAATTAAAAACCATTTTTTAAAATAAATTTTAATATATATATATATTAAATAATTATATTGATATTTTACTTAAATAAACTTTAAAGTTACTTAACTTAAATATAAGATTTAATTTTAAATATATGATTTATGTTTAAAAATTTTAAATATTAAATACATGTGTATTTAATATTTTTGCTTAAAAACGTTTAATATCGTTTACTTATTAAGATAAATATCTTGAAGTAAATAAATTTACTATCTAATTTTAAAAGTAGAATTATTAATATATATTTACATTATAAAAAATAAAAAAGAGAATAAATATCTTTAAAATTGAATCATATATAGTTACTAACTTATTTAATAAAAATATTAAAATTGTTTATCTACTTACGTTATTAACGTAACAGTTAAAATTTATTGCTTATTAAGCATCTTACATATTTATTTAAAAATAATCAATATATTAAGTTTTATTAACAAATTTAATTAAGATTAAATAATAAGATTTTATAATCTTTATAACAAGAGTATAGTTAAAAACACTATAAGTTTTTTTAAAATATTGAAAATTATATTTCAGTTCATTTGACTTATGTTTTTAATAGACTAAAAACATAGTTACATTCTAATAGCATACCAATAAACACAGATACCTCTATATAAAAGCTTTGTTTAATACCGAGCGGTATATTTACTTTAATATGGAATGTTAAGGAGTAATTTAAATTATCTATTAAAAAAGAGGTAATTAATGTCTACTCATAAATCAAAATTAAAAAAAGCTATAATACCGGTTGCTGGGTTAGGTACACGCATGCTTCCTGCAACTAAAGCAATTCCAAAAGAAATGTTACCTTTAGTTGATAAACCATTAATTCAATACGTTGTAAATGAATGTATTGCTGCTGGTATTAATGAAATTATATTAGTTATGCATTCTTCGAAAAATTCTATAGAGAATCATTTTGATACTAGTTTTGAGCTAGAAGCTATGTTAGAAAAACGTGTAAAACGCCAATTACTAGATGAAATTCAATCTATTTGTCCGGCACATGTCACCATAATGCAAGTGCGTCAAGGAATTGCCAAAGGTTTAGGACATGCTGTAATGTGCGCTCATCCACTTGTTGGTAATGATCCTGTAGCGGTTATTTTACCTGATGTTATTATTGATGAGTATACTTCTGATTTAACAAAAGACAATTTAGCAGAAATGATATTCCGTTATAAGGAAAATGGATATAGTCAAATAATGGTAAAACCAGTAGTCGATGTAACAGAATACGGTATTATTGATTGTCAAAGTATGAATTTAAAACCAGGCGAAAGTACACCAATGTTTGGTATAATTGAAAAACCAAAAGCTTCTGAAGCACCATCTAATTTAGCAGTAGTAGGACGCTACGTTTTATCTTCAGATATTTGGTCCTTTTTAGCACAAACATGTCCAGGCAATAATGGAGAAATTCAACTAACTGATTCTATTGCAATGATGATGCAAAAAGTAATAGTTGAAGCTTATTATTTAAAAGGCATAAGCCATGATTGTGGTAATAAAATAGGTTATATGAAAGCATTTGTTGAATATGGAATTCATCATCCGATATTAGGAACAGATTTTTATCAATGGCTTAATTATAGTATTATCAACAATAATAAAGATTAATTATAAATTATAGGATAATTAAATAAAAGTTACTATATTTGGTCTAGGTCATGTTGGTTTAGTTCAAGCTACCGTATTAACGGAAATTGGTCATAATGTACTTTGCATTGATATTGACAAAACAAATTGAAAATTTAAAAAAAGTATCCTTTCATTTTTTGAACCGGGTTTATTATCATTGATAATATCGAATTATAAAAATAGTCGACTTAAATTTAGCATGGATGCTGAAGAAGGAGTAAACCATAGTTCAATACAATGTATAACTGTAAGTACTCCATCAAATGATGATGGTTCTTCTAATTTATAATATGTTAATACAGTTACTTGTACTATTACTCAATATATGAATGATTATAAAATAATTATCAATAAATCAACAGTACCAGTAGGTACTGCGTATAATATTCGTGAATTAATGATTAAAATTTCAAAAAAACGTTATATAAATGTATTATTTGATATAGTTTCAAATCCATAGTTTTTAAAAGAGGGAACAGCATTAAACGATTTTATGCGTCCTGAACGTATAATCATTGGTATAGGTAACAGTGAAGTTCTAAAATCAATATGTGAATTATATGAGCCTTTCAATAGAAATCATGAGGGTATGATTTTAAGGGATATTCGTAGTGCTGAATTCACTAAATATGCTGCTAATTGCATGTTAGCTATTAAAATCAGTTTAATGAATGAACTTGCAAATTTAGCAGAATATCTAAGCGTGGATATTGAACAAGTAAGCCGAGGAATTGGTGCAGATTCACGTATTGGTTATGATTTTATTTATCCTGGATGTGGTTATTGAGGTTCTTGTTTACCAAAAGATATCAAATCATTAATTAATATTGGAAAATTAATTGATTATAAATCTCATCTGTTACAAGCAGTAGAAAATATTAATAATTTTCAAAAAAAACTTATTCACTTTATAAAGCATTATTTTGGCAACAATCTATATAATAAGACATTTGCTGTATGGAGATTATCTTTTAAACCTAATACCAATGATATGTGTGAAGCATCTAGCGGCGTGCTTATAGAATCTTTATGTAAAGAAGGTGTAAAAATTCAAGCATTTAATTCTAAAGCAATGAAAGAAGCTGAACGTATTTACGGTAATCATAATAATTTAAAGTTCATGAATACAAAAGAAGAAACATTAATCCATGCAGATGGTCTAGTAATTTGTACTGAATGGCAAAATTTTCATACTCCAAATTTTAAAACTATTAAAAATATATTAAAACAACCTGTAATTTTTGATGGTCGTAATTTATATGATCCAAAAAAAATGAATGAATATGGTTTTGTTTATTATGCTATCGGTCGAGGAATATCGATTCATGCTAGATAACAAGAGAGAAATGATATGAATTTTTTAGTTACAGGAATTGCAGGTTTTATTGGATTTCATGTAAGCAAACCCTTACTTGCTGATGGTCATCATGTTGTAGGCATAGATAACTTAAATAATTATTATTCAGTTAATTTAAAGAAAGATAGATTAGACGAAATTTTGCAAAATTCTAATTTTATTTTTATAAAATTAGAATTGCTGGATAAATAAGCTATTTTAAATGTATTCTTAAAATATTAATTTGAACGTGTTATTCATTTAGGTGCACAAACAGGTATTCGTTATTCAATTAATAATCCATATTCGTATGCTCATATTAATTTAATTGATTATTTTAATATTCTTGAAGCATGTAGAATTCATAAAGTTTGCCATTTTTTTATGCTTCTTCTAGCTCAGTATATGGTCTAGATAAAAAAAATACCTTTTTCAGTAAATGATTCAATAAATCATCCTATTTCATTTTATGCAGCCATAAAAAAAACTAATGAATTAATGGCACATGCGTATTTTCATTCATATCAATTACCTACTACTGGATTACGTTTTTTACAGTCTATGGACCATGGGGTCGACCAGATATGGCTTCATTTAAATTCACTAAAAATATTTTAGAAGGTAAAAAAATCGATGTTTATAACAATGGTTAAATGAAACGAGATTTCATCTACATAGATGATATTATTGAAGTAATAATGCGTTTAAAAGATATGATACCTAAATATAACCAACAATAGATATCAGCAGAAAGTGAATTAGCAGTAAATAATTCTATGTATTATCGGATATATAATATAGGTAATGGTCATTCAGTTAGTTTGATGACTTATATTAAAGCTTTAGAAAAAGCATTCGGAATTAAAGCAAACAAAAACATGCTACCTTTACAATCTGGGGATATATAAGAAACTTGTGCAGATATAAAAAATTTATATAAAACTATTCATTTTTATTCACATAAATCTATTGATTTTGGAGTACAATAATTTGTTGATTGGTATCGTATGTATTATTATAAGTAATATAAAATAACAAAGATTACAATAATTCATTAATAATGATTTAAAAATTTCATTTAAACTCTATGCTTTTTATAAAAAAATATTTTCTCTTTTTTTATAAAAAAGGACTAAAAAAATAAGATAAACGTTCAATAACGCGCTTCCACCAAGCACGATTCTCCCAATAAGTAATATCAAGTAGACGTGAGTTAGAAATGTAGTTATTTTGTATGCACGCTAGTTCATTACCAAAATCACTACCATCAACAACTAATGTAATTTCAAAATTAAGCCATAAACTACGCATATCAAGATTTACAGTACCTACTAAACTAAGTTGTTTATCTACCAATACACTTTTGGTATGTAATAATCCATTTTCAAATTGATAAATTTTTACACCGGCTTCTAATAATTCACTAAAAAAAGCACGACTAGCCCAATCTACTAATATAGAATCATTATAAAGTGGTAAAATAATATTAACTTCAACACCGCGTTGAGCGGCTATACAAATAGCGTACAACAAATCATCACTAGGTACAAAATAAGGTGTAGTCATGATCAACTGTTCTCGCGCAGAGTAAATAGCAGTGAGTAAAGCTGAATGTATGATTTCTTCTGAAAATCCTGGACCTGAAGCTATAACTTGAATGGTATGATTATTTTCTTGTTTAAGGTTAATAATATTATTATCTAGAGGTGCAGGTAAAATCCGTTGTCCTGTTTCAAGTTCCCAATCACAAGCATAAATAGTACCAATTGTTGTTGCAACTGGTCCTTTCATACGTACCATTAAATCAATCCATTGACCAATTCCTACATTTTTTTTAAAAAATCGAGGATCAATTAAATTCATGCTTCCTGTATAAGCAATACAATTATCTATAATTACTACTTTACGATGTTGACGTAAATCCATACGTCGAAAAAACATACGTAATAAATTTACTTGTAAAGCTTCAACTATATGAATACCAGCACGACGCATTTTATCAACCCAAGGACTGCGAAAAAAAGTAATACTACCTGCAGAATCAAGCATTAAACGACAATGTACACCTTTACGTGCTGCTGTCATTAAAGATTCTGCTACTTCATCTGCTAATCCTCCTGGTTGCCATATATAAAATAACATTTCTATATTATGACGTGCTAATTGAATATCATTAATTAATGTACGAATAACACTATTAGTATCTGTAATTAGCTGTAATTGATTTCCTTTTACACCTGGTATACCTTGTCGATATCTACATAAATCAAATAAAGATTGTGCAACATTACTATGTTTTGTAGTATAAATTTGATTATATTGGTTAAAATTTTTTAACCATTTATTGGTATATGGCCACATATTACGTGCACGTTCGACACGGCGCTTACCTAAATATAATTCACCAAATGACAAATAGGCAATTATTCCTAATAAAGGAAGAATATAAATTATAAGTAACCAAGCCATTGCAGAATTAACTGCTCTTCGTTTTATTAAAATCCTTAATGTGATAATTGCAATTAGTAACCAATATCCAAGAAGTAATATCCAATTGATACATTTATAAAATGTGGTCATTAAATAAAAATCCCATTAATATTTAGTATGAAAATATATAATATTATATAATCTACTATTCTTTAGTAGTACTTTAATCATACCTATATTAATTATATAAAATATTATTTAGTAAAAACAAATATTTTCATGAATTCTAGTTCTTTTTAATAAGAATAGAATATTGTTATAATATCTATAATATTTTATTGTACTAAAAATATAAAATATAGAGTATAAAATTATTTTTAACATTATTATTTGTATGTGAATAATTTTATTAAGTGAATATACCTACTAAAATTATATATAATTTCAATGAATCAAATGAATATTTTGTCATAATAAGACAATTTATTAGATTTATAATAATTTCAAATCATATATATTTTATTTTTGATAAGTCTTAAGTTCAATAAATAAAATTAATTATCTTAATAAAATTACTACATTATATATGTAACATATTATTTAATAGCATATATTTATATAATAAATACTTTTAAATAAAGTTAGATTAAATAGCCTTCATAAGGCTCTATAAATATTTGAATTATTTAACTATATATCGCTATATAATTCATTATTTTAATGATATCTATCAAGTAAATTAATTCATTTCATATGAAAAACATTAAAAATTCAGGTAAAATTTTAGAAAAAATAATATTTATCACTATATCAATAGTACTTAAATTATATAATACAATATAATGTCTATATATATACAAAGAAAGATTTAATATCTTAAAGAAGAGAATAAATTTTTATTTATATGAATATTTTAATTTAAAATACTAAATATTAGCTATATTTATATAACTAAATATATTAATCATATTTATGATGATTTAATTATATGATTAATATATATTAAATGTGTAAATATTAAGAGATCAATATAATAACAACTTTATTTAAAAAATATATATTACTTAATAAACATAAATAGATAAGTTATATCTAAACATAACTTTTTAATTAGTATTAATATTTATTAATTCGATTGTTCTATTAATAATTTACGAACGTTACATTCATAATAATTATTTTATATAGATACTTTTTAATATATTTTCGTATAATAACTACAAATTTATTTAAATGAAATAAATAATATAAACATCTATATATTAGAACTAGATTATTATATTTATATCATTTATTAATTAATTAAATTACAATGCTTCATTTATTAAAATTACAATATAAACTTTAGTAAATAATAAGAATATATGCATTAGTAAATACATAACATTACTTTACATTTAATTATATTAAAATATTTATTTTATCTTGAGGTAAATTATTTTTATTTTTTAATAAAAATATTGCTTAATTAAAATAATTTATAGATGGTAATTATCAATTTATTTATCAAAAATGTATTAAGATTACTTAATAAGAAAATAAATAAATTTAAGTATGTGTAATTTCTTTTTAATATTTAAATATATTAAATTAATTGATGTTATATATATTTATTTATAATTACTTTTTTATTTTATATGATATCTTTAAATAACAGAATAATTAAATTTAATATTAGTATTTTTAGATAAAGTATTAATACTGTTCTAACATTAATTTTTATATTTTATAAACAATGAATAATTTTATTAGTATTTATTTACTATTAATATAGTTTTAATTTGCTTGAAATTTTAAAATTATTTTTTAAATATCATTTAATATATATCTTAATTATTAAAAAATTTTATTTTCAGTAGTTAATAACTATATTTTTCAAATTTTTATAGCAATAAGTATCATATTTAATTAAGGCTATTTAGCCTTATTAATATAAGGCAATAAATTATATTTATTTGCTGAAATCTTTTTTATTATAGGATTTTTGAGTATCTAATAAGTACAAATTAATTATTAATTTCAATAAATATGTCTGTTAAATTATAAAATACATTTAAAATCCACTAGAAAATACGTATATAGTTAATTAGTAAGTTGTTTTTTATCTAATTATTAATACATTGATTTTATCATCATAAAATTTATCAATCGATTAGTGAACAACATAAACTTCAATCACTGATTATTTCACTCATAGCTTTATATAAAGCTCATAAAAATGTGCATTTTGAAATAATTTAAGATTAAAAATACAATTAGATAGAATCTATGATAATAATCATTAATATTTATAACATAATTATATTTTATAATTAATTATTATTGTTTATCTTAAAATTATAATTTGAATTTTATATAATTAAAATGTTATAGTGATGGTATTAAAATTTAGTCTGATTAATTAATAATATAAATATAACAACAAGATTAATATACGTAATACAATACTCATAAATAATAATTTCCTAAATTTTATTTATATATTATAATTGTTATTTTAAAAACATAATTAAATGCAAGATAAATAAATAATTAATAACCTTAAAACGCTTAAGAATATATTTTTTACATAAATGCGATTAAAGTTTAGACGATTAAATCTAAAACTGATTGACGCTTAAATATTAAGTTTACTAATTTCTTATGTTATTATAAATAAATGTTTCTTATTTAGAATATAAGTGTTAATTTATATTTAAATGAATAAATTAAGTATATATTTAGTTATTTTATGATATAAATTATTAAAGAAAAACTTTTAGGATTATAAAAAGCTATAAAGTATAAACAATGTTAAAAATTATAAATTAATAAATTATTATCTAATAATTTATTAATTTATAGCATCATGCATTCATGCACCAATCACTATTTGGTAAAATTATGTATTTTATTCTATATAAAGATTTATTGTAATATAGTTAACTAAATCATTATTCAATAATTTACAATGTTAGTTTATTAATGTATGAAATAAACTAGATTAAAACATATATGATAAATTTCTAGCAATTTGCTATTTATAAAATTCTAAAAAAATTAATCATAGATAATGATCTTATAATCAAATATAAGAATATTATTCTATGTTACTCAATAGAATTATTGATTTATTTATATAATTAAGTATAATTGCTATTATATATACAAAAATAAATTATATTTGCATATAAATTATGCGTTAATCGGTTATATATGCAACTATATTCTTTATTTAAATTATTAGATAAGTAGAAAATAAACTTTTTAAAATATTATTAATAACTTAAATATTTTATTGATAAAAAATAAAATATAATTATGTTATAAAAATTAATAATTTATAAACTAGTAAATATCTATAATGATTAAATTATAAAATTAATAAATGTATATTACATATTTAATATTTAGATTTAAATATTTAAATGCGTTATAATATTCATAATTAATTTCATTATAGATGGCTATTAATTATAGCCATCATTTTAAATTATATTTATAATTTATTTAATCTTAATTAAGATATCTATATATTTTAATATCAATTAATTATTTAAATTCAACGAACGCTTACTTTAAGTAAGTTTAAAGATTTTTATTAATTAAAATTAAGGATAGTTGAGTTGTTATATATCTATAATATATACACGAATCAAATTTTATACTTAATACCTATTGAATTAAAAAGTATTTGTTGTTAGTTAGCTATAAATAATGTTTAATAAAGATATTTTGCTAAATAAAAAAATTTTTTTATTGTAATCAATATAATATTTTATTACATAATTAAATATATAATAAATAATTATTATATAACATATAGTATTGATATTATAAGTAATTAACTTATGTTTAAATATATAGTTAACTATATATTTACTATTAAAACATTTTAATAAATTTAAAAAATAAAAAGTTTAATTAAACATGTTTTTTACTTGTTTTGTTTGATTAACTAAATATCAAATTATAACAGTGAAAATAAATATTGTTTTAAATTTTAAAATACTTTCAGATATACTTGATTATATATCATAAAAGTAATTTTAAGTTATTAGCATAAACTAATGATTACTACCTATATCTAATTAATATTAATAATAAAAACCTTTTATTTAAGCATTTTAATAAATTCTTCAATAAAATATAATTAAATAATTTCTTTGAAAATTAAGGAAATTAATATTAATAAAGAATAATTGATTATTTACATGAATTATATAAAAATATTACCTAAAATTTTATAATTTTTATGCAAAGCAAATTATTCATAATTTATTAAAAAAATAGTATAATTTAATACTATTAAATTAGTAGTAAAATCTAAAAAAATTAAGAATTTTGGACTTAAAATTTTCGAAACATATATTATAATTTTATATATTAGTATAAAATTATAATATATTAATATTGATAACTTTAATAAAAATTATTATTAAAGTGTAATAAATAATCTTAATTTAAATAATGTAATACTAAGTTAAAATTTACCAAATTTTAAGAAAATTTTAATTAAATATTTTTAATTCATGAATTAAAAATTAATCCCATAACTTATTTGTTAGCTAACTTTTATATATTAACTATAATTCAAGATTATAGTTATGTATATACATAATAAAATTCTTAAATTTATTCTAAACAATAGTTCAAATATTGAAAATTTAAAAAATTTTAATTTAGCAAATTATTATATGCTTATATAAGCATATATTTAAATAAAATTTATACTTAATTAACGTAAATTAAATATTCTAATTTTTTAAAATTTATCTATCAATTAAAATTAGCTAAAGAACATTAAAATAATATAATTAAACCATCTACTAAAATATCATATAATTAATTTAGTATTTTATTTACTAGCATAGATTATCATATCTATTATCATTATAGGAACATTTCAAATCTTTCATTTACAACTTAGTAATCAATAGCTTAAAATTAAAATGATCTAACTAAAAAGATATTGTTTATGCTATTTACATAGTAAATTATCGTAAATATATTCTTGATACAACATATATTATATATTTAACGATAATTATAAATCTTAAGAAGATGCATGATTTTTTTAGATAGTTTCAGCAATCAACTATTGTTGAAACTATCTAAAAAAATAAAAACAAAATTAAACAACTAATATTAAATAACATATATCTAATAAATATTAATTATAGCAAATTAAATCAATTTTTTCTCAATTAAGATGCAACATGAATCATATTCATCTTTTATTCTACATGTGATAAGATAAGAATCTTTTTAAGATAACACTATTTCAGTATCATATAAAATATATAAATTTTAAATAAAAACATATACTTAACAAGTATTTACTGAATAAATGATTTATATCATAAAAATGATAATGGTTAATAAATAAACTAATAAGAGTAATATCTTATTTTAATTAAAAATCAATTAAAGATATATATCTTTAAAAAAAGATATTAAATCAACTTGATGGATGATATTTTATAACAATATTAAATTGTAAAACTAAAAATATAGTTAATTACTACATTGACAAATAATAATCTTTAATTAATTTATATCATTCATTCTATATCTTTTTTTAAGTTAATATAGTAATTATATAATTTAAACTGATCTAGGCGCCTTCCTTTTTAATAAACTTAGACAAGTTAAATATAATTTATTCAATGGAAACGCACCTAATTATTACTGAAAAACGAAGATATAGTTATGAAATTACAACAGTTACGTTACATAATCGAAGTAGTAAATCATAACCTTAATGTTTCTTCTACAGCGGAAGGACTATATACATCACAACCGGGTATTAGCAAACAAATACGAATGCTAGAAGATGAATTAGGTGTACAAATTTTTACACGTAGTGGAAAACACTTAACACAAGTTACACCTGCTGGTGAAAAGATTATACAAATTGCACGTGAAGTGTTATTTAAAGTTGATGCAATTAAATCTATTGCAGGCGAGCATACAAAACCAGATAGAGGCACTCTATATGTTGCCACTACACACACTCAAGCACGATATGCATTACCTAAAGTAATTAAAAATTTTATTAAAAGATATCCTAATGTTTCATTACATATGCACCAAGGATCTCCAAAACAAATTGCAGAAGCTGTATCTAACGGTAACGCTGATTTTGTTATTGCTACCGAAGCACTGCATTTATATGACGATTTAATTATGTTAACTTGTTATCATTGGAATCGTGCTGTAATTGTCACAACAGATCATCCACTAGCAAGTAAAACACAAGTTACAATTGAAGAATTAGCAGATTTTCCATTAATAACTTACACTTTTGGTTTTACAGGACGTTCAGAGTTAGATGCAGCTTTTAATCGTGCTGGACTGACACCACGTATTGCATTTACAGCTACTGATGCTGATGTTATTAAAACATACGTACGTTTAGGCTTAGGTGTAGGTGTCATCGCTAACATGGCAATTGACTCCATTTCCGATCCGGATTTAATTTGTATAAAAGCATCAGAAATTTTTACTAATAGCACAACAAAAATTGGTTTTAAACGTACTATGTTTTTAAGAAGTTATATGTATGATTTTATACATATCTTTTCACCTCATTTGACTCGTGATGTAGTAGATGCAGCAATTGCATTACGATCTAATGAAGATATTGAAATAATGCTTCATGATAGTAAATTACCATTTAAATAATAAATAATATTTTTAGCTAAAGTATCTAAAGATACTTTAGCTTTTTATTTGATAAATTTAATTAATAAACAATTTTATTATTGTTAACATGTTATATAGCCAGTTTAATATGTAAAAGTTTAAATTTTACTAATTTAATAAATTTAACATTTAATAACGATTAAATGTTAAATAATTAAATAAAATACACATAATTTTAATTTAATATATTAAAAATACTTTAATAAATTCAATCAATAATTAATTTGAATTTATTATGGTAAATTTTAAATTTCTATACTTTTATAAAATTATAAACAATACTTTATTAAGTACATTATTATAAAATAAGATAATATCTTTTTTTTAAAAATAATATTTTTAATATCTAATTCAATTTAAGGAAAATTCATGTCGTTAACATTACATAAATATAGTCAAGATATTTTATGTATTGGAATCAATAAATATCACTATTATAGTTTATCTAAAATTGCTCAAAGAGTAGGAAAGATTGATAATCTACCTAAAACTATGAAAATTTTATTAGAAAATTTAATACGTTCCCAAAACAATAACCATAATATAGAACAAGATATTCAAGCTTTAATAGATTGGCAAAAAAATGCACATTCTAATCATGAAATTTCTTTTTATCCTACCCGTATATTAATGCAAGATTTTACTGGTGTACCTGCGCTCGTAGATTTAGCAGCTATGCGTGATGCTGTAAGTAATCTTAATGGTGATGTAATGAAAGTAAATCCTCTTTTACCTGTTGATTTGATCATTGATCATTCAGTTACTGTAGATTATTTTGGTAATAAGGAAGCCTTGATTAAAAATATACAAATTGAAATGGAACGAAATCATGAACGTTATTTATTTTTACGGTGGGGACAAAAATCATTTAATCATTTTCGCGTAGTACCACCAGGAACTGGTATTTGCCATCAAGTTAATCTTGAATACTTAAGTAAGGTTATATGCATTGAAAATTCAGATAATAAAACAATAAGTTATCCTGAAACTGTACTAGGAACTGATTCTCATACCACGATGATCAATGCACTTGGCATGCTAGGATGGGGTGTAGGAGGCATAGAAGCTGAAGCTGCAATGTTAGGTCAACCAATTGTAATGGTAATACCTGATGTAGTTGGTGTTAAACTTGTTGGTAAGTTACTACCTGGTATTACTGCTACTGATCTAGTATTAACTATAACTGAAATGCTACGTAAACAAATTGTTGTAGGTAAATTTGTTGAATTTTACGGAGAAGGATTAAAGAATTTATCACTAGCTGATCGTGCAACTATTGCAAATATGGCACCTGAATATGGTGCAACATGTGGTTTTTTCCCAATTGATGATATTACCTTAAAATATATGATGTTATGTGGCCATCAAAAAGAACAAATTGACTTAGTTGAAATTTATGCTAAACAACAAGGACTATGGCATAATTCAAATGATGAACAACCAGTCTTTACAAATATTTTAGAGTTAGATATGACTACTGTTGAAGCTAGCATAGCGGGTCCTAAACGTCCACAAGAACGTGTATCATTAAGGAATGTACCCTTTATATTTAATAATAGTACAAAATTACAACTACAATCCACACAAATTCAAAAACAAATTATCAGCAATAATAATTGTAAAATTAATTCAATATATAGGTTGGAAAATGGCTCAGTGGTAATTGCAGCAATTACATCTTGTACTAACACTTCCAATCCAAATGTTCTAATAACAGCCGGACTATTAGCTAAAAAAGCTACAGAATTAGGTTTAAGATGTAAACCTTGGGTAAAAACATCATTAGCACCAGGTTCTAAGGTGGTATCACATTATCTTAACGTTACTGGATTGAGTTATTATTTTGATATCTTAGGGTTTAATTTAGTCGGCTATGGATGTACTACTTGTATTGGTAATACAGGACCACTAATAGATAATGTTGAAAATGAAATTAAAAATTCTCATCTCATAGTTGCAGCCGTGCTCTCAGGTAATCGTAATTTTGAAGGTCGTATACATCCATTAGTCAAAACAAATTGGCTTGCTTCTCCTCCACTAGTAATAGCCTATGCATTAGCTGGTAATATAAGGATTAATTTACAGACTGATCCAATTGCACAAAATCAGCAAGGTAAAAATATTTTTTTAAAAGATATTTGGCCATCAGCAAATGAAATTTCTGAAATTTTGCAAAAAATTAATAGTAAAATGTTCACTCAGGAATATGCTGCAGTATTTGAGGGTCCTTTAAGTTGGAAGCAACTTAAGATTCAAAAAACTACAAATTATAATTGGGATCAGAAATCAACATATATTCGTCCATCTCCATTTTTTGATAAAATTACTAAAATACAAAAACCATTAAAAAATATTAAATTAGCACGTATTTTAGCAATATATGGAGATTCATTAACAACAGACCATATTTCTCCTGCAGGTAATATTAAAATTGATAGTCCAGCTGGAAAATACTTATTATCAAATGGTGTAACTGCCGATAATTTTAACTCATATGGAGCACGTCGAGGTAATCATGAAGTAATGGTACGTGGTACTTTCTCTAATATTCGGATACATAACGAAATAGTACCTGGAATTGAAGGAGGATATACTAAACACTTTCCTAGTAATGAAATATTAACAATATATGATGCATCTATGAGATATCAAAAAGAAGGTATATCATTAGCTATTATTACAGGAAAAGAATATGGGTCAGGCTCTAGTCGAGACTGGGCGGCAAAAGGTCCAAAATTACTAGGTATACAATTAATTATTGCAGAATCTTTTGAACGTATTCATCGATCTAATTTAATTGGTATGGGTATTTTACCTTTAGAATTTCCAAAAAATATAACACGAAAAACTTTAAAATTAACTGGTGAAGAATATATTGAGGTAAAAAATTTATCTCAAATTCAACCTAAAAGTACAGTAGAGGTAATTATCACTTTTTCTAATGGTAAGCAAAATAAGCTAAATGCTCGTTGTCGTATTGACACAGCAAGTGAACTAACATATTATCAAAATAATGGAATCCTAAACTACATACTACGTAATATGATTAAATAAAAACTTAAAAAATCAATAAATATTATTTAGTTATGTTATTTGATAGTAAATGTCCCATTTTTTCTGCTTTAGTATGCAGATAGTAGGCGTTTTTAGGATTAGAACCTACAATTAATGGAACACGTTCAACGATGTTAATTCCTGACTCAACTAATATAGCAACTTTATGTGGATTATTAGTTAATAGACGAATTTTATTAACTAATAACAGTTTAAACATATCTGCACATAAAGTGAAATCACGTTCGTCAGCAGCAAAACCTAACTGACGATTTGCTTCCACAGTATCATAACCTTTATCTTGTAAAGTATAAGCTTTAATTTTATTAATTAAACCAATGTTACGACCTTCTTGTCGGTGATACAAAAGAATACCATGTCCTTCTTCAGCAATAGCTGCTAACGCAGCTTTTAATTGAAAACCACAATCGCAACGTAGACTAAATAGTGCATCACCGGTAAGACATTCTGAATGGATGCGTGATAATATAGGTTTATGGCTATTAATATTACCATAAACTAATGCGATATGATCATGACCAGTTGCTAGTTCTTCAAAACCAATCACTAAGAAATCTCCCCAAGGAGTTGGCAATTTTGCTTCTGCTACTCGTTTAAGCTGCATATAATTCTCCAGAACAATCAGAGGATGCGCTATTATTAATATAATAGCGTATGTACAGTAAAGTTAACTAATAAGATATTGTCATTATGTTATAAATTACGATAAGATTATTGATAGAATAATTAGATTAATTGTAACGATAAAACTAAATGACTCAATGATTCAAGTTTAAATGACTATCTATAAATTATATTTATATAAACTTTGTAAATTTAATCTATATAAAGGAAAAAATATTGAAAATTATACAGCGTACTACTATCGGCGCAATTGTATTATTGTTAATGCCAGTAACAGTTTTATTATCAGGATGGACATGGCATCCAGAAGAAGGTAGCAAACTATTGATTGTTATGTATTGGATAACACAAACTGTTACTCATCCTTGGGGACTAATAACAAGTACATTATTTAGTACATTAATGGTATTAACTTTACGTCTTCGCTTTTGGCAATCTATTTTTCTTATTATTATCATGAATGGTGCAGTTGCAGTAGGTCAGTATACTAAATCTTATATGAAACAACAGATACAAGCACCCCGTCCATATGTTATTTGGCTTGATAAAAATCATGGTATTAACAAATATGATTTTTATAAATTAAACAGATTAGAACGGAGACAATTAGTATCCGAAGTATTAGCTAATGATTCACGATTACCAACATGGCTAAAAAAACATTGGGCTTACGAAAACGGCTTTGCTTTTCCGTCTGGACATAGTACTTTTGTTGTTAGTTGGGCACTTTTATCCACAACCATACTATGGCCACGTAAATATATAAAGACAAGTATAGCTATATTTATTTGGGCAATTATGGTAATGGGAAGTCGTTTAGTATTAGGTATGCATTGGCCACAAGATTTAATAATGTCAACTTTTATTTCTTGGTTAATAACTACTATCGCATTATATTTAATTGATTATTTTTGTATGCCCATTGTAGTCCCAGTTGAAGAAGATAATAATAAAACAAAAGAAGATGATGATGCATCGTAATTTATTTCTTCTTATTATTAAGATCAATAAATATTATATAATATATAAATATTAATATATTGATTGTTTAATAAACATTATTAACAGAATTTATATTATTTTCTTTTATCTAATTTAATAATGGAATTTATTATCATGAAATTATAATTAATTATAATTATTATTATTTTAAGTAAAGATTATCGTTTATAACACTTAGAATATATAATAATACATTTATTGTTTTAAATTTTGTCTTAATACAAGGAAAGTGTTAAAACTTAATATCTTTTGCTTGCTTATTCGGTGCTGGATTCATTTTAGGATGGATGGTTTATAATATTCTCTGATTTCATATGAATAATTATTTATATATCAGGATATAATTAAACGTACGCAGGCTTAGAATAAGCAGGTTAAAATGTTTTTTATGGATTTCAGAAAAAGATTATATATATTTTATAAAAGATTATTAAATATACAAATTAGAAAAAGGATAAAATAATAAATGTGTTTTTAACATACGAAAATGGATTAATGAAATGATATTAATCATTAATATTTACTTTTAATTCTTTTATTTTTAGAAAATTTAGTATATGACTACTTCACCTATAGTGATAGCGTTAGATTATCATGATATTAACTGTGCTTTAAGATTTGTCGATCAAATTAATCCTGATATGTGCCGACTTAAAATAGGCAAAGAAATGTTTACGCTTTTTGGTCCATCAATAGTAAAAATATTACATCAACGTGGTTTTGAAATATTTCTTGATCTTAAATTTTATGATATTCCAACCACAACAGCAAACGCTGTAGCTGCAGCAGCAGATTTAGGAGTATGGATGATAAATGTTCACGCTAGTGGTGGAAAAAGAATGATGATTGCAGCACGTGAGAAACTCAATGAATTTGGAAAAAATCCACCTTTACTCATTGCTGTTACTGTACTTACTAGTATGAATGAAATAGATCTAAAAGAATTAGGTATTACATTAACACCTTTCAAACAAGCTGAATATTTAGCAAAATTAACACATGAATGTAAATTAGATGGTGTAGTTTGCTCTCCTCAAGAAGCATCTCATTTTAAAAAAGAGATAGATAAAAATTTTATATTGGTATCACCAGGTATTAGACCTCATAATAGTGATGCTATTGATCAACGGCGTATCATGACTCCTCTTCAAGCTAAACAGTCAAAAGTAGATTATTTGGTAATTGGTAGACCAATTACTCAATCCCTTAAACCAGCTAAGATGCTTCAACAAATTTTATCTTCATTAAAACAATAATTTTGATCATTAATACATTTAATTTAATGTAATAATTGATTAAAGATTAATAACTGGTCTGACAATAATATTACGTGTTGTTGTTCGAATTTCAACAATATTGACTTTAATGATATCAGTTACACTATACATAACTTTTCCTTTAATTCGGATTAAACCGTATTCCTGTGATAATTCAATTTCATTACGTATTGAATGAATAAAAAGTGCAGGTACAAAAGCAATAGCACCATTTTCTTGTAAACGTACTCGCATCCCTCCTCGTAAGATATCTATAATTTCTGCATTGAAATTGTGTTCATTCCCAATAAATTTTGTAAGAAAAATCACATGAAGCCAATTAACTATATCACGTTCCGCTAAACGATTTAAACGACGGCGCTCACTGATAGTGATCACTGTAGCATTGTTTGGAGGATTAATACAAGCTCCACGTATAATTGCTTTTAACAAGCGATGATTAATAATATCTCCAAATTTACGAATAGGTGAAGTCCAAGTAGCATAAGCATCTAAACCTAAAGCAAAATGTGGACCTGGTTTAGTACTGAATTCTGTAAAAGATTGAAATTTTCGAAGACGATTATTTAGATATTTTGTAGTTTGTAAATCAAGTAGACGATGTAAATTACAAAATCCCTCTAATGTCATAATTGATGTATAATCAGTAATTATTCCATATTCAGCTAATAAGTTAGCAGCCTGTTCAGCATTAGTTGTCTCAAAACCATTATGTAGATTATAAATACCAAATCCTAATTTTTCTTTTAATATTTTTGCAGCACAGATATTAGCTAAAATCATAGCTTCTTCTATAACACGGTTAGCAATACGACGAGGTTCTACTAAAATATCTAATACTTCACCTTGTTTACCAATGACAAAACTATAATCTGGACGATCTTTAAATACTAATGCATAATGTTGTCGCCATTTAGAACGAATCAAACATAGACGATGTAATAAGATAATTTGTTCTGCAACAATATGATTTTCTGGTTGCCAATTACCATTATTTTCCAGCCAATCGGAAACTTCATCATATACTAATTTAGCTTTGGATTTTATCCAGGCAACAAAAAATTTAATATCATTACCTATATTACCATTTTTAAATACAGTAACACTACACACTAACGCTGAACGACGCATGTTGGGGTGTAATGAACATATATCATCAGATAATTTTCGTGGTAACATTGGAATATTAAAACCAGGAAGATAATTAGTAAATGCTCGCTGAGAAGCAAGTTGATCTACTTCGCTTCCTTCTTTTATATAAGCAGTAGGATCAGCAATTGCTATAGTTAATAATAAGTTTCCTTCTATAGTTTCACTAATATGTAAAGCATCATCTATATCTTTAGTATTAGCTTTATCAATAGTAATAAAGCTAAGTGATGTAAGATCTGTACGTTCATATTCATTTTGATCTATCATTTCACCACAACTAACATTAGGTGCTTCACGCTCTAAATTATATCTAGATAACGTTACCCACCAAGGAGCAAAATTATCATCTGCATTAGTAATAAATTCAATAAGTTCAGCATAAAAATTACGTTTTTCCTTTAACGGATGATTTCTCATTTCTGCAACAGCCCAATCTCCATTTTGAAAATTTTGCTTCAAACTATTCATAGCATAACATTGAATAACATGATTGTTGAGTAAAGGATGATCTGGAATAATGGATAAACGGCCACTATATTGCTTGTAAATACGTCCTACAAAACGTGTTAAAAATGGTTCAATTAAAGTTTCTGGTTCAGCATTTTCTCGATCTTTATTAGTATGAATTACAGCGATAATACGGTCACCATGCATCACTTTCTTCATTTGTAAAGGAGGAATGAAATAACTTTTTTGAGTATCAATCTCAAGAAATCCAAAGTTTTTTTCGGTACATTTTACAACACCTTCAACTCTGAGAGTTTGTGTATGAAGTTTTTGTTTGAGATGTATGAGCAAAGGATTATTTTGTAACATAGTTTATATAATATATTTTCATAGCTGAAAAGAAAGTAATGCATAGTTTTATGTTAATCTACTCTATACAATAAGGTAACATCAGCTAATAGTTTATTTATTCATTTTAACAAAGTTTATTATTATTCATATTTAAAAAAAATAGTACATCATTTCTTATGTATAATTTTAAAATTAAATAATTAATTTCGTATTTTATATTAAGTTTTTTCATTATAACAATTATAATTTAGTATAAATAGTAATTAATAACATTAATAACTATTTAATTGATAGAATATATATTCTAGTTTATTAACTAAACTAATATCTTAATTTAATCTAGAGTAACGTTCATTATTTCAATTTTATATTCGCATAAAATACTAATAATTTTAAATAAGATTTTTACTGTAATTAAATATGTAGATTCAATGCACAATAATTGCAAATATTACAGAGATAATTTTTTAAAAGAATTAAGTATATTACATTATATTTGATTATGTATCATTGCAGATACGCTAAACCCACCATCTACATGTATTACTTCACCACTAATACCACTTGCTAAATTAGAAGATAAGAATGCTGCACAATTCCCTATTTCTTCAATTGTTACATTTCTTCGGATCGGCGAACATTCTTTAGAATAAATTAACATTTTACGAAATTCTTTTATACCAGAAGAAGCTAAGGTTCGTATTGGACCGGCAGAAATAGCATTAACACGTATACCTTCAGGTCCCATACAGTTCGCCATATATCGAACATTGGCTTCAAGAGAAGCCTTAGCTAAACCCATGACATTATAATTTGGAATAGCGCGCTCTGAACCTAAATAAGAAAGAGTTAATAAAGATGAGCTTGGATTTAACATTTCACGACATTCTTTAGCCATCGCTACAAAACTATAAGAACTAATATCATGTGTAATTTTAAATCCTTCGCGAGTTACTGTATTTACGTAATCTCCATTTAATTGATCGCTAGGAGCAAAAGCAATAGAATGAATAAATCCATCAAATTTTGGAAAGTATTGTTTTAATTCAAAAAATAAATTACTAATACTGCTATCTTCTGAAACATCACATTGAAGAACAATATTGGATCCCATTTCTTTAGCTAAAGAATTTATACGATCTTTAAATTTAGATTTATTATATGTAAAAGCTAGTTGTGCTCCTTGTTTATACATTGCTTTTGCAATACCATAAGCAATAGATAATTTACTAGAAACGCCAGTAATTAGAAAATATTTACCGGAAAGAAAACCCATATGCAATAGTCCTTAATATTGATTAATAATATATATCTTTTAGATATTAAGCATTTTAAACTAAATTATAGGAACATAGATTTAATAGAATATTTAATCATCTATATTAATAGATTATATTTAATTCGTACTATTATTTGTAATAATAGTATTCAATTAAAAATTTTTATATCTATAAATAATTTTAAAAACATGTATTTTTTTAGTAAAATTCAAAGTTTATTGATTTAGACTAAGTGTCTATTAAATAGAATTCATTTATTATTGATAATATAAGATTAATTAATTTTCTCTTTTGCATATCTAATTATTTTTATTTTGCACATTTTAAATCTATATCAGATCCACACATTGACTGTACAATTAATAACGTGAAAAAAAGACATTAATAATGGTATTCTAAATACTCAATGTAATGAAGATGCTATCTCTTTAATCCAAATATCTAATATTATATTTGATAACATCCTCCAACTTTCCTGAGACATTATTTTTTGTAGTAAATTATCTTGCTGTGATATATTATGATTCGGTAGAGTAAAATTTACTACTGCACTCATTATCAATGCAGTTCCAAATGCTCATCCTAGAATTCTACTAAATATAATTGATGCAGTATAAATACCACGTACTTTATAATGTGCATAATTTTGTATAGATAATAAAAAAGTAGCACTACTCATATCTATTCCCGCACCAATAATAAAAGCGATAAAACCAGCCTTAATAACGGTAGTATCAATTTTCATTAATAAAAAAACACTGCCTACAACTAAAAGTACTGAAACACATTACGCAGTAAAATGATAATATGTATTTAGTATTAAATTATTACTTAAATGACTTGGTAATGGCAAACTAATTGACATCTTTGATAAAAACTACTCGCCTTCTCTTGTAGTAGGATACCCACTAAGTATCCCTTTGGTTCAAATTGATAAAAATACACCTATTCCCATCATGTTTGCACCAATAATTAAGTTACTAATATTTTTGAAGATAATTAATTTATTTCTCCAAAGCACAATTGGAAATAATGGTATATCAGCATATTGTTCATGATATTTAACTCTACAACTAACAATTAATGTTATTGATAAAAAAGTAATAACCAGTAACCAAGTATATTAGCATTGTAATAATGCTACTAATAATGCTGTAACAATAATTATCAGCCAAAAACTATCATCTAAATTAAACTTTATATTAATATCATGAGAATTTTATGGCAAAAAAGATAGTAATAATACTATAAAACGAATACCGATAGTTATATTAATCCAAAAAATAATCGACAATTAAAGTGTTCTATTAACCGTGCACCGTTAATTTGACCAATTACTGCTGCAATACTCGATACACTAGAAAGCAAACTTTAAATACGTAATCGTTCCTACTATGATAGTAGATAAATATCGGCAAAAATAATAGTTGTAAGTGGCATAATTGAATCTAATCCTATACCCTGTATAGCACAAAATAGAATAGGCCATGTCATGATGCTATGATTAAATCCGCATAAAGTAGATCCAACTAGAAATAATTAATATACCTATAAAAAATAATGTTGTACGTCTACATATATCGGTCATTCTGCTATATATTAATATACTTATAGCTTGTGTAAGTAAATAAATGCAATAATCCATTCAAATCGTGCAAATTCGCCCAGTTTAGTAACAATATTAGGAATTGCAATAACAATAGCTACTTCTATGGCTGTTGCCATAAACATCGCTAACATGCAAGCGATAAGCATCCAACAGATCTTTGCTATTGCTGAATTTAGTTTTTATATCATATTTTATTTTACGTAATGTGTTGATTTACTTTATCAGTACATATATAAGTAATTATATCTATATAAATTAGTTAAAATGATTTTTATGTAAATTAACAATAAATATTATTACATTTATTTCTATTAAAGTAAAAAAATTAATATTTTATATTACTAATATTCAATAAAGATATTATTTGAACATTGTAAAACAATATAATTTATTATCTATACATCAATATTCTATATTTAAATATGTTTAATGATTAAACTTAATTCATATAAGTTTCTTTTATTTTTTAAGTTATAGTTAAATTAACTAAATAAGTTATACTTTAAAAGTATTTATTAGTTTTATTTAGCTACGTATTATTAAATTTTAATTTTAAATATTTAATGATATTTATATATACCAATTTTAAAAAACAATATTTATTTATATTAATTTTATTTAATAATTATTAATCGATATTATTTATCATTTTTTCTGGACGCATCCAATCTTCAAATTCTTTTTCTGTAACATATCCTAGGCTTAGAGCAGATTCTTTTAATGTAATTTGTTCTTCATATGCTTTTCTAGCAATTTCTGCTGATTTATCATATCCAATATAAGTATTAAGTATAGTGACTAACATCAGTGATTCATTTAATAATTGATTAATACGATTGTAATTTGGTGTGATTCCTATTACACAATGTTTATTAAAACTATCCATACCATCAGCTAATAAACGAATTGACCATAAAAAATTATATATTATCATGGGTCGAAAAACATTTAATTCAAAGTTACCTGATGCACCTCCAATATTAATTGCAACATCATTTCCCATAACTTGGCAACATATCATAGTTAATGCTTCGCATTGTGTAGGATTAATTTTTCCAGGCATCATAGAACTACCAGGTTCATTACCTGGAATATTAATTTCGCCAATACCACAGCGCGGACCTGAAGAAAGCCAACGTATATCATTAGCAATCTTCATTAAGGATGCTGCTAAGCTTTTAAAAGCACCATGTGCATTTAGTAATGCATCACATGTTGCTAATGATTCAAATGTATTTGATGCTAAAATAAAAGGTTGATTAGTTAATTCAATTAAATTTCTTAATGCATATGCTGAATAATTAGGATGAGCATTTAAACCGGTTCCAACTGCTGTTCCACCTATTGCTAATTCACATAAGTGTGGTATAGTATTTTCAATATGTTGTATATTATGTTTCAACATAGCTGCCCAACCGGAAATTTCTTGGCCTAATGTTAATGGAATTGCATCTTGCAAATGTGTTCGACCTATCTTAATTATATTTTTATATTTTTTTGATTTTTCATTCAATGTTTTTTCTAGTATACGTAGTTTAGGAATTAAATGTTTTTGTATACCAATCACTGCTGCTACGTGCATAGCAGTTGCAAAAATATCATTAGAACTTTGACTTTTATTTACATCATCATTAGGATGCACTAAACGGGAAATGCCACGTGTTCCACCTAAGATTTCACTAGCTCTATTGGCTAATACCTCATTCATATTCATATTTGTCTGAGTACCAGATCCAGTTTGCCAAATTACTAAAGGAAATTCATCATTGTGATATCCGGCTAAAACTTCATCAATAGCTTTAATAATAGCATTAGCTACTTTTAATGATAATAAACCTAAATCTCGATTGCTTTGTACAGCTGCACGTTTTGTTAACGCTAAAGCATATAAAAAATCAATTGGCATTTTTTCTATTGAAATTTTAAAATGATTCAAAGATCGTTGTGTCTGTGCTCCCCATAAATTATTTAATGGCACATCAATTAAGCCAATGGAATCTTTTTCCGTTCTATGTATTAACATAATTAATTCCTTAATATTGTTACAATATTAATATTTTTAATTTTAAACATAAAATTAATGTTTATGAATATAAATATATTATTATATAATTTTGATATATATATCAAAATTAATTTGGTTATCTAACAAAATATTTTAATTATCAATATTAATTATTTGCAAAATTATTTTAAATATCTTTAAAACTTTTAATGATTAAGATAGAACAATAAATTTTACATTGTTGATGTACGGTATGTATTCAACTTAATTATTATTAAGTTCTTAAATTAATAAAATTACTATGTAAGATTGAATTTATATATACAATATATTATGAAATTTATATACTATAGAGTAAGTTAAAAGGTAAAAGCAGCCTTCAAATTTAAGTTGATTATCTATCATATATTTTAACTTATACGTTAAAATAAATAAATATTACTAATTTATATATATAGATATCATTGAGCAATTTTAAAATTTAAGTAACATTAAAGTATATTTTTATTATTCAGACAATATTATTTATATATTTAAAATCATGTGTTTTTACTTATATTGAGTATATATAAAATATAGTATTTATTACTAATTAACAATATGATTTTAATATATATAATGTATATTAACGATTTAAAATCTAATACAGTTTATATTTTCAATATAATTAATTAATTAATTAATACTGCAAATTCTAAACAATTAGAACAATTGTAAATTACAGTACTAGTTTCTATTTAAAATTATATTTGACGCTATATATAATAGCCATTAATGTATATTTTAATATTCACGTATAATGAGTAGAATTGAAATTAAAAATTATATGATGTTTATTGCTAATGAAAAATAAAAATATTTATTTTAGTGATTTATCTTTTTAATTCATATTCGCAAAGATCTTGAATTAAACAAACATTGCAACGAGGTTTGCGTGCAACACAAATATTACGTCCATGCGAAATTAACCAAAAATGGCATTTTAATTTAAATTCTGAAGGGACTACTCTTATTAACTTATCTTCAACTTCTCTAACAGTTTTTCCAGGAGCAAGTTGTGTTCGATTACTAACTCGAAAAACATGAGTATCAACTGCAATAGTGGGCCAATTAAATGCTATGTTAAGTACAACATTAGCAGTTTTTCGTCCAACACCAGGTAATGATTGTAAATCATCTCGATTTTCTGGCACTATACTTCCATACTTTTCAATGAGAATCTGGCAAGTTTTAATAATATTTTCTGATTTTCTATTAAACAGTCCTATATTTTTAATATATTCCTTTATTCCTTCAATACCAATATCTAATATTTTTTCTGGCGTATTCGCTCTTGAATAAAGTTTAGATGTAACTTTATTAACACTTATATCTTTAGTTTGTGCAGATAATAATACGGCAATTAAGAGTTCAAATGGTGTATTAAAGTTTAATTTGATATCAGAATCTAGATTCATATTTTTTAAAAGCATGAGCATATGAATTCGTTTTTCTTTATTCATATTATTATCCGTATAATTAATAATATTTTAAGTTTAAAAATCCTTTAAAAGATAATATAGCTCTTAATAAGAATTAGTTAAAATTTATGATGATTACCTATTCTTTATATTTTTATCCAAATAACAGATATACAATTTATGTTTTTAAATATCGTTTTTCTAGCAACATATGTTTCAAAATAATCCAAAATTACTATGGATAAAGTAGAATAGATATTAATATAAACTATCTAAAATTAAATATAAAAATTATTCTTTTATAATATTATTTTATATCTTTTATTATAATATAATATATTATATTGAATTAATATTGTAAAATACCTAGTTAATAATATACTTTATACAAATAAACATATATTAATATATACAGCTAAAGGAAATATTCCTGACATAAATAAATGATCAAATTTTAATAATTATCTATTAATTAAATATAAAATTAAATAATTAGTAATTATTTATGGAAATTTAGTAAAAAATTGATTTTTAAAATTATTAAAATAATAGAAATAATATCTTATATTGGATATAAACCTATAAGGTATTACTAGTATTACTAATATACAATTATGTTTTCTTGAACCTTTCTTATTAATTTTAGTTTAATTAATTATTTTAATATTTATTTAGATAAAAAATAAATATTTTATTTTAAATAAATAAAATAATAAGTTTTCAAATTTAATTATTAAGTATAAAGTGATAATAATGATTATAATTTATTTAAATTAAATAATACTATTTTATAAATTAGTTTATCTATTAAATTAAATAGATTTAGTATGTATTTAATAACTGAGTTCAGTTCATATAGATATTTTAAATACATTAATCTTACTATTATAATCAATTACCTTAATTATACTAAATAATAGTATTATCGTTATGAACCATATATTGATAATATAATAATTAATATATCAGAAAGATAATTAATATATAAATTAATAATTTAAATTTAATTAAATAACTTGTAATATTTTATATTAGATTAATGTAATAGAATATATGAATCAGTAACATTACTTTAATATTAATTATAAAAATAATAGTTACTATTAATGAATTTTAATTGTTAATGTGAAACCATTAATTTTATTAACATTAATGTTTTATGGTATATACTTAATTAAGGATATTATTCAACCGATACAACACACATATTTAGTAGTGATATAGCGAGATATATTATGTCTAAATAACTATCAAAATTATGATTTAATAATTAATTAATCTCATAAGTGATTATTAGTTAATTAAATATATATAGCTATTTATTGAAATGAACATTACCCTTAGTTTTAATAAAAAATATACTAAACACATAGATACCTAAAAATAGATTCATGAAAGATGTTATTATAGTTGTGACTTAATTATCTTCCAATTTAATGAAATAATATAGAGCTCAATATTAAAGAAATCATTATACTTGTTACATATGATTTTACAAGTATATATTATCTAACAATTAATATATAAATCATCTTGTAAAGAACTATTATATAAAATATATGAAATAATTTTAAAAGATTTTAATAGTATATCTTAAGTTATTTTATCTAATAAGAGAAAATTTATACTTTTCTTCAATGAAATAATATATTTTGAATTACTTATCGTTAACATTACAGTAATGTAAAATTACTCATTTGCAAAGTAAATAAAATTAATAATACAAGCAAGTCATTTCTTAGTGGATATAAACAATAAATATTGTTTCTAACATTACTAAACATTGAGGTGACATTGCTAAATAAAATAGAGTTAATAAAATAGAATAATTTTAATAAATAATTTATTTACTATAAATAAAATTTATTAAATACTAACTTATATATATAATTCAGTTTAATAAAAGATATAAATTCATTTAATAATTATAAATTTTTGTAGTTTCTAAAAATCTTACGTATTGTATACTTAAATTTTATTTTTTTATAAATATTTACTTAGCTCATTTTCAATATTTTTAATTTTTTTAAAATGTAATTTAGCATTATCATCATATTTTAATATTCTTTTTATAACAAATAATTATGATTCTTAAAATAAAAGAGCGCTATATGAAATACTAAGATGAATCTCAGTCAAATTTTATGTTTAATATATTTATCAATATGATATTAATTCGTAGTACGTCATAGTTATTTATGCCATAATGATATTATCATGAATATGATAAAGGATTTATTAAAAATAATATTAGCAAAAATCTTTCAACAAGTGCAATATGCTATGTTAATATAATTTATAAATCTACTTTTTAATAAAATTTTAAAAGATAAGTACTTATATTTATAAATAATATATCATTAAATTATACACTAATAAAAAAATCATTAATAATTTAACTATTATTTATTTAGAATATAAACTGAAATAAAACCCATATGATATAAATAAACTAAGTTGAGTACTATAACTATATATTTAGTTATAAAACAATATTAATAACAATTAGTTTAATTATCTAAACATTACTAATGTTTTAAATTAATATTATTAACTTTATTATATAGATATTATCTAGCACTTTTAACCTAGATATTTTTGTTTAATTGTTTTTTGCTATATTATGATGATTTATTGTTGTTAGGAGCAATTGAATATAATTATCCTTAGATATGGTTTATCTAAAATATTAAATAACTCATAATTTATTAGCTTATATAAAGTTTCCATATCAATTAACAGATTAGTAACATCGTGTAGTAAAATCCGATAACTTTTTACAATTGAAATTGTAAAAGCATGTGGACCTTAAACATTGTTTATTAAAATAATATGTAATTTATATTCGTCTGTATTAATAATAATAATTAATTGTTATTATATATAATGCTATTTTGATTTTTTAAATCATAAAACTAATATTATTTAAATTTTAAATATATATTTTGTAAATTATAAAATTGTCAATTTTAATGTAGATTGAGTTTGATTTATTAGTTTATACCATTTAAGAAAACTAAAATACATAGTTTAAAAATCATTTAAATCATTATTTATTATAATGATAATGTATTATTTTTAAGAATACTTAAAGTACGAGCACGTATACAAATAAAAGATATTCATTAACATTAAGTTAACTTGTAACTATATAACACCTCTAATTTTCTTTAATGCATAACATACTATAAAACAATATCTAAGAATAGCATTCTGACTGATTCTTGTATCATTTATTTATACTATTATTTAATTTTTAATTATTCTAAAAATATTAAACATAATCTTTTTATCTACCTTAGCTACAGTAAAAATAAAATTCACATATTCTATTTTTACTGATTAAATCTGCTTGAATTATTTTCAAGCAGATTAATACAATTAGTTGGACAACTTGATATACAAAGACCGCAACCAATACAAAAATCTTTTAATACAGTATGTATTGTATGCTTAGCACCTATAATAGCTTTTGTTGGACAGATCTTACTACATTTAGTACAACCGATACAATATTCTTCACTAATACACGCAATGTGATTTAATAAAGATGATTTTTCTTGATTATAACCCATATATTTAAGTACGATATTAAATAAAAGTGATAATTCAATAATTAATTATATACTAAGTGGATGGTATTATTAATACTAATTTCTTTTTTTTGCTTAGCGTCTTTATATATCCACTATAATTTATATGATGATGCTTAACATAATAATTTTTATAATTATAAATATTTATTTATTTTTAAATATATTTTTACTTTCCAACAATATTAGTGGTGATATATCAGCTAATATTAAATATAAAAAATTCATAACGAAAATAGCAGTGATGATTTTAATCATCGCAGTTTTACCATACTATTAAATCACATAAATGTTAATTTTATTAAAACGATTGCAATTAAATATATAGAAATCATTTATAACAATATTTGTTAAAATTAACTATTGGTGAATCTTACCGAAGAATATTTTTAATAAAAAAGCCAACCAAGCAATAAATTTACAGATAACGTATTATAAAGACTTATAATTAAAATTTTATTAATCTTTAAAGATTAAAATAGTTCGTGTTAATATATACTAAAATGATACGTAATTAATATATACATCGATTAGTTTGTTTATAATTAATTTGATACATCGAAATATAAAAATAATAAATAGATTATTATCTATAATATACAAATAGAATTATTCCAATAATATTTAAGTTAAATAATCAATTAACACGTACATATTGATGATAGTGTAATTAAGAAAATTATAGATAAATCGTATTAATAACATCTTATATCTTATTTTAAAATATAAACAATGAATCAATAAACAACTATTCTACTATTATAAAATCATCTCTTTAAGATGGATTAATCAATAAAATAATTAAAATTTAATTGATTAATTGAATAAGGTGAATATTGTTTACCTGTTAAAATATGAATAAATTTATAATAATCAGTTTATATAAAAATATTTTAAACTGTAATATGATTACATACTTTCTATTTATATAACATGTTATTTAAAAAATCGTATAAAATGATTATAAAAAATTATTGATGATGAAAATATTTGTTTATATTAGTTGATATTGAAGTCATCAATAATTCAAATATATCAATATTATAATTTATAAATATATTTGTGTTAAATATATAATTTTAATTATTATTTATTTTGAAATATAGATGGAGTTTATAAAAAATAACTTAACAAAAATCATACTATATAATTTTATTGCCAATTGATTAAACAGTAAAATTTTTTACCTCTACGTAACAATGTAAAACGCTTAAAAAGTTTATCTTCTTTACTAAAGCTATATTCAATATTAGATTGTTTTTTTCCGTTAATCGTAATTGCATTAGAAGAAATCATAGTACGAGCTTGACTACGTGATGAAGCCATTGTAGCTATTATTAATGCTTGTTGTAGGTTACTATTTGAAGATAATGTAATTACTGGCATGCCATCTTGTTTTAATTGCTCAAAATCAGATTCAGTCATATTTGTCAAATTACCATAAAATAGATTATGCGTAATACGTTTTGCTGCAATTAGCCCTAGTTCTCCATGTACTAATCGAGTAATTTGCTCAGCTAATATATATTGAGCTTGTGGCGTTTGATTAATATTTTTATCTTTTAATTCTAAATCATTAATATCTACAACATACATAAAACTAAAAAGTTTAAGTAAACGGTAAACATCAGCATCTGCTGTATTAATCCAAAATTGGTAAAATTTATATGGACTAGTCTTTTTAGCATCTAACCATACTGATCCTTGCTCCGTTTTACCAAATTTAGTTCCATCAAATTTAGTAATCAATGGTAACGTTAAGCCCCAAGCTTTATGCTGATATAAACGACGTGTAAGTTCAATGCCAGCAATAATATTACCCCATTGATCAGTTCCTCCTATTTGCAAAACTACACCATATCTTTTATGTAATTCAGCAAAATCATAAGCTTGTAGTAAATTATAGGAAAATTCAGTAAATGAAATACCATATCCTTCACGATTTAGACGTTGTTTTACTGCATCACGATTAATTATTTGGTTAACTGAAAAATATTTGCCAATGTTACGAAGAAAACTGAGTAAATCCATATTACCAAACCAATCATAATTATTAACAATGATAGCACTATTACTACCACAATCAAAATTTAGAAAAAGTTTAATTTGATTACTAATGTTTTTTACCCAATTATTAATATTTTCAATAGAATTTAATTTACGTTCTGTTGCTTTAAAGCTAGGATCACCAATCATGCCCGTAGCACCACCTATTACTACTATTGGTTTATGTCCAGCTTGCTGAAAACGTTTTAAACAAATAAGAGGCACTAAATGACCAACATGTAAACTATCAGCGGTAGGATCAAATCCACAATAGAGAACTATTGGTCCTTTTTGTAATTGTTCAACAAGTTCCTTCTCGTTTGTTAATTGAACTATTGATTCCCTTTCTTGTAATTGTTGGAGAATATTACTATTGAACATTAACAACTCCAAATGTTCTAAATTGCATAATTATATTAATATAGCTCTTAAAATAAACAAGAAGATCATATCATTAATATAGTTGTTAAAACTACTGTTAATTCCTATATTTTAAGATAAGCAACATATATGAATATAATGTTAAGGAAATAAGCGAGTAATGAACCAACTACAATTTTCTTGAATTTGATAAATAAAACGATCGTGTAAACGATATTTACCACCTTGCCAAAATTCTATAGAAAAATATTTCACACAATATCCACCCCAAAAATTGGGTAATGGAATTTTACTTTTATTAAATTTTTTTTTAAATCTAATAAATTCTGCTTCCAATATATTTCGTTTTGAAAGAACACTAGATTGTCTTGAGGCCCAAGTAGCAATTTGACTATTACGTGGTCTACTATAAAAATATTTAGATATCTCTAATGGAGGTAATTTTTCAACAGTACCTAATATTATTACTTGACGATCTAAGCTATGCCAAGGAAAGTGTAATGAAACACGTGGATTATTTCCTAATTGTAACGCCTTACGACTGCTAAGATTTGTGAAAAATACCATCCCTTTTTCATCATAATCTTTGAGAAGTACAGTACGTTGATAAGGTTGACCGTTATTATCTACAGTGGATAATATCATTGCTGTTGAATCAGATATATTAGATAAACAAGCTTGATGTAGCCATTGTTCGAATAGTACCAATGGATTATTTGGTAAATCTTTACGATTTAACGTGCCTCGATTATATTCACGTCGAATATAAGCAACATTTTTAATTATATTATTGTTTATATTAATTTCATTCATATAAAAATCATTAAGTTAATATTAAATATTTTAAATTTAAATGATTATAATTAATAATTAAATTTATTTGTAATGTTTCAATTTCTAATTATCTATTTTATCTATATTTGTATGTATATAGATAATTTTATTTTTAAAATAACTCGATAATATTTGCTTGTATCATTTTTAAATAATTTTATTGTTAGTATAAAATTATTTAATTTAATCATACACTATATGTAATCAAAAAAACTACAAATAATTATATTATTATTTATATAATATTTAGCATTATGTAAATAAGTAATTTAAAGTTTTTTGTTAACTGAAGATTTTAATTTATAGTAAATAAATAAAATTTTTGATTTATACTATTTTAGTAAACGATGCAAAATGATCTTGGATATATCTCAAAGGAAATTCATGATGATTAATCATTTTTTGTCTTTAATATTAATTAGTTTAATTTTGACCAATTGTGCTAGTAATGATCCTTATTATCAAGATACTTACAGCCATAATGAAATTAAGCAAGTACACAATGTTTTTTACGGTACATTAATATCAATGAAACCAGTACATATTGAACTTAATAACGATAGAAATGTAAGTGGTATAGTTAGTGGTGCTGTACTTGGTGGTTTTTTAGGTAATACTATAGGAGGTGGTACTGGTCGTAATTTAGCTACAGCAAGTGGTGTGATAATGGGCGGACTTGTTGGTCAACATATTCAGAATATGAATAATAAAGCTAATGGTGTAGCGTTAGAAATTCGTAAAGATAATGGTCATGTAGTTATGATAATACAAAAACAGTCTATTAATCATTACGTAATAGGTCAACGTGTTATGATAGTATCAAATAACAACAAGATTATAACAGTCACTCCACGTTAAAATATAACAAAAATATTTTGCGTCGTTTTTTGTAAAATAATCAGATTCAGATCTATATCTGATTGAGTTGTCATAATTTTTAAAAATTATGATACAATATTCATATCATTTTAATCATAAATAAAACTAAATATATATTTATATTTTGTAATGATTGCTATCTTAATTATTATTAATATTATATATATGATTAATTTTATTCATTATTTATATATTATTTTTAATAAATAAATATTTAATGATTAAACTGCGTTATTTTATATATAAACTTTATAATTTATTTTTTAATTCATTATATTATGATCATATAAATAATATAATAACAATATTATAATTTTTATAAGTTTGAAAATTTTTATTTTTACAATGATATTACTATCCATGAGTATGAATATAATTGTTATTATCTAATGTTAATTTAATTAAAACTAATAGATTAAATCTATTTAAAATTTCATATTTATGTCAATAAATTTAATTATTATATTAATTAGCAAGTAATAATCTATAAGACTAATTAATTTATAACTTACATAGTTAAGAATATTTTATCATATTATTTATTTACCTTTAACTAAATTCGCATTTATTAAAAATAAATAAGATTATCATGCCTGAATTAAATTCTTTAAATGCTCTCTATCAACGTTTTCGTGGCTTTTATCCTGTAGTAATTGACATTGAAACAGCAGGACTGAATGCAAAAACTGATGCACTGTTAGAAATAGCCGCTATAACATTACAAATGGATGGAGGTGGATGGTTGCATCATAACCAAAGTCTATACTTTAAAGTACAACCATTTAAAGGTTCACTAATGCATTCAAATGCATTAGCATTTAATGGGATTGATCCTACTAATCCGTTACGTAGCGCTGTAAGTGAATATGAAGCATTACACGCAATTTTTAAAATGGTACGTAAAGGAACTAAGGAAAACTCTTGCCAACGAGCAGTCATTGTAGCACATAATTCTACTTTTGATCATAAATTTCTAATGGCAGCAGTTGAACGCGTAGGTATGAAGCATAATCCATTTCATCCATTTGCTACTTTTGATACTGCTGCTTTAAGTGGATTGGTATTAGGTCAAACTGTATTGGCAAAAGCATGTGAAGCAATCGGAATGAATTTTGATAAAAATCAAGCACATTCAGCATTATACGATACAGAACAGACAGCAAAATTATTTTGTGAATTAGTAAATCGATGGAAAAGATTAGGAGGTTGGCCTCCTAGTTCTTAAATATTAAATATATACAATATAAATTGTACTTTATTTTTATATACTTAATCAATATACATATAAGACATTAAGTGCTAACGCTTAACAAGTGCTTTATTTTTATATTTTTTAGCTGTATTTTTAATTAAAGGCTCTAATTCTCCATTTCTAAACATTTCTATGATAATATCACATCCACCTATTAATTCACCATCAACCCATAATTGCGGAAAAGTTGGCCAATCAGCATATTTTGGTAATTCGGTACGAATATCTGGATTTTGTAGTACATCTACGTATGTAAATTTTTCTCCACAAGCAGTAAGAGCTTTAACAGCTTGTGCAGAAAAACCACAATTTGGTTCTTGTGGAGAACCTTTCATGTATAGTAAAATGGGATTTGTTGAAATTTGAAACTTTATTTTTTCAGTAACAATCATAATTTTTTCCAATTATGTATTTTATTTAGTATTTATCAATATAACAATTTTTAGTTAAAAGTAAATCCTAATTAGGAAATAAATTATTTAATAATTAAATCATACGTAATATTTATTATGTTAATTAATTTTTTAAATTTGATGAACTTATTTACGAAATAATTTAATTATATTTAATAATATTCTTTGTACGTTGTATATTTTTTATAAAATATTATTTACATTATATTTAATATATCTTAAATCTTTTAATATTAATAAAATATATATTTTAAACTATTTTGTAAATATATACTATATCATATGAATTATTAATTATAGTATGTTATAAGTATAATTTGTCTATTATGAAAATATTTATTATTAAATAACGAATAGTAATTATAATGTGTTAATATGGTTAAGTAATATATTGTTATAAATAGCATATTAATATCTAGGTTTAATTTAATAAAATTTTATTTTTTCTTTTTATAATTAGTATAAATCTTTAAAAATTAAACTCATATTATTCATAGATTAATGAAATTAAATACACTTACTTTACATATTTTATGATGTTTTTATAAATATAAAAACATCATAAAATTTTCTAGTTTGTAAGCGAATGAAAAATTTTTAATAAAAATCTTAAGATGTTTTTTATTACAAATATTCTAAAATTACAGAATACAATATTTTGGAATCACTAATTATATTTTTCATTAATAATTAAAAGAACAAATAATTACATATTTAAGAGTTTCGCATTGTTTAATATAACACATTATATTAATCTTGAATTAAAATAATAATATCTGTATAATAAAATTATATAAATATTAAATATTAAAGTTCTAGTTTAAAAATAAATGAATGATAATCAATAATTTAAATTTAACTTAGTTATTAAAATACAAGGATGAATTATTTTTAAAATAAAATTATTATTTAAGTATTATGAAATATTACTTAAGTTATTTTTATTTATTCTGAAACTTTCAGTTGACATATAACTAATATTTTTATTAAAATTTTTTAATTTTTAAAAATATAAAATTGACATTGAATATTAAAGTGAAAATATGATAAGTATATAAATACTAAAAATAAACTATAATGTATTTATAGTTTGAATATAGAAAATTTCTCTTTTTTAATGTAAATTAGTTAACGGATTTTAAGTTAGAGATAAAATGTTTTTATATATTAACTAAATATACATCATAAAATATTAAATGTAATTTTTAATTAAAAGTATTTTTTGTTAGCATTGAAATATTAGTCTGAGATAGAAAACTTTCCACAGTTTTTATTATTGCTTGAGTATATGAGTCAATTTCAATATTAACTTTATCCGCTATTGTCTTCATGCCTAACGAAGTGCGTTTTAATGTTTCTGGTATTAAGTTTACACATAATCCTTTATTATAAATATTGCTAACTGTCAAACTAATACCATCTATACCAATAAAACCTTTATGGAGAATATATTTCATTTGCTTTTTATCCAGTAATTCAAACCATACTTCTTTATTATTTATTGAATTTTTAATTTTAGAGATTGTAGCGGTGGTAACAATATGTCCAGACATTAAATGTCCTCCAATTTCATCACTCAACTTCGCTGCACGTTCAATATTTACCATATCTCCAATTTTTAATTCTCCTAAATTAGTTAAATTCAGTGTTTCTTTAATTAACATAAAGCTAACATAATTTTTTTCTATATTAGTTACAGTTAGACAACAGCCATTATTTGCTACCGAAGCTCCAAGATTTAATCCAGTTAATAATACATTAGGAAAATGCATTACATATATATAACATGTATCTATTTTCTTTATATCAATAACTTTTGCTATACCTTGTATAATTCCAGTAAACATAATTTTCTCCTCTGAAAAATTTATGTTAATTTATCATGCTTTGTTTAATTAATTGAATTGGAAACTATTGTCAAGCCATAAATATTTATTTAAAGAAGTTATAAACAATAACTGGTAATAATTGTTGCTATCAGTACACTATCAATACATTTTAAAAATTATTTATTTTATCTTTTTTAAGATTAAGTAGGTATTATTTGCAGAAATATTTAATAGAAGCACGTGAATTAATAATTCTTGCTATTCCAGTTATTTTTGCTCAAGCAGCTCAAAGTGCTATGGGTTTTGTTGATACTACTATGGCAGGGATGGTAAGCGCTACTGATATGGCTGCTGTTGCTATCGGTACCTCTATTTGGCTTCCAGCCATTTTATTTGGTCATGGTTTATTATTAGCTTTAACACCTACTATCGCTCAATTAAGTGGATCAGGAAGACGTAAATATGTTGCCGAACATACTCGTCAAGGTTATTGGTTAGCATTAGGGGTAGCATTATTAATTATGCTAGTATTATGGGAAATATCTTCCTTTTTACATGTTATTAACAATATTAATTTAGATTTAGCAGCCAAAGTAAAAAGCTATTTGCATGCCCTTTTATGGGGGACTCCTGGTTATTTATTTTTCCAGGTTATACGTAATCAATGTGAGGGTCTTGCGAAAACAAAACCAGCTATGGTACTAGCTTTCCTTGGATTAATAACAAATATTTATTTAAATTATATTTTCATTTACGGTCATTTTGGAGTGCCTGCTTTAGGAGGTGTAGGCTGCGGTGTAGCTACAGCATCTGCTCATTGGATACTATTTATAGTAATGCGTGTTTATCTAAAATATATGGTGAGTATGCGCGATATTCAGATGACAACACGTTGGTCTCCTCCATCACGTATCATTCTAACAAAACTTATGAGATTAGGAATACCAGTAGCTTTAGCTTTATTTTTTGAAGTAATGTTATTTTCTGTAGTAGCTTTGCTTGTTTTGCCTCTCGGGATTGTTAAAGTAGCTGGACATCAAATAGCACTTAATTTTAGTTCATTAATGTTTGTATTACCATTATCACTTGGAGTGGCTACAACTATTCGTATAGGCAACTGGTTAGGACAAGGCTTAACAAAACAAGCAAGAATTTCTGCGTGGGCAGGACAAGGAGTTGGAATTACTATGGCAGTTATTACTGCTTTTTGTACTGCTATGAAACGATATGATATTGCTGCTTTGTATACTAATAATTGTGAAATAATAAATTTAGCCTCAGAATTGATATTATTAGCTGCAATTTATCAATTGTCAGATTCTATTCAGGTTATTGGTAATGGTATACTACGAGGTTATAAAGATACTCGTTCAATATTTTTTATTACATTTATTTCTTATTGGATATTTGGTTTACCCATAGGTTATATTTTAGCACTTACTGATTTAGTAGTGCCACAACTAGGTCCGTCTGGGTTTTGGTATGGTTTTATTGTAGGTTTAACATTAGCAGCAATAATGATTACTTGGCGCATTTGCTATTTGCAACGTTCACCAGAACACATAATTCTTGCAAGAGCTGCACGCTAAGATATGCTATTATTGTTTAGAAAATTATTTTTTCTTGCTAGTATTAATTTTTAAAGTTAATATTGATTTTTTTATGTGTTGCATAAGATGCGTTCTTAGCTCAGTGGTTAGAGCATCACCTTGACATGGTGGGGGTCGATGGTTCAAATCCATTAGAACGCATCATTTTTTGTGATTCATGTTAATCAATATCTATTTAACTTGATATTTAATTTTTATAAAAATTAAATATCAAGTTAAATAGATATTGATTATAATACATTATGGTTCTTATCTTGAAAAAGATGTGTTACCAATAACATTATAATACCTGTAATTATTTAACTCTATATTTTATAAAACATCTAATATGAAAAAAACCAAAATTGTTTGTACTATTGGTCCAAAAACCGAGTCAGAAGAAATGCTCACTCAATTATTAAAAGCCGGTATGAACGTAATGCGTTTAAATTTTTCTCACGGAGATTATACTGAACATAGTAAACGTATTGCCAATTTACGTACTGTGATGAAAAATACTGGAAAACAGGCTGCAATTTTACTTGATACTAAAGGTCCTGAAATTCGCACAATGCAACTAGAAAATAATAAAGATATATCACTTAAGATAGGTCAATTTTTTACATTTACTACTGATAAAAATTTAATTGGTAATAAAAATTGTGTTGCAGTCACTTATGATGGTTTTGCGAAAGATTTAAAAATTGGCAATATTATTTTAGTTGATGATGGTCTTATAGGTATGGAAGTGATAAATATCATAGGATCAACAGTTTTATGTAAAGTTTTAAATAATGGAGAACTAGGTGAAAATAAAGGAATTAATCTACCCGGAATCTCTGTTCAATTACCAGCATTAGCGCAAAAAGATAAGTTGGACCTAGTTTTTGGATGTGAACAAAATGTAGATTTTGTTGCTGCTTCATTTATTCGTAAACGTTCTGATGTTATAGAAATCCGTGAATATTTAAAGATACATGGCGGGGCGCATATTCAAATTATTTCTAAAATTGAAAATCAAGAAGGATTAAATAATTTTAATGAAATTCTAGAGGTTTCAGATGGTATTATGGTAGCACGTGGAGATCTAGGAGTTGAAATACCAGTTGAAGAAGTGATTTTCGCACAAAAAATGATGATCAAAAAATGTAATAAAGCAAGTAAAGTTGTCATTACTGCAACTCAAATGCTTGATTCTATGATAAAAAATCCTAGACCAACACGCGCAGAAGCTGGTGATGTAGCCAACGCTATTCTTGATGGAACTGATGCTGTAATGTTATCAGGAGAAAGTGCAAAAGGTAAATATCCATTAGAATCAGTTAATATAATGGCAACTATTTGTGAACGTACTGATCGTGTGATGAAACCACGTATTAAATTAATACAACATTCCCGTAAGATACGTATTACTGAAGCTATATGTCGAAGTGCAGTTGAAACAGCTGAAAAACTAGATTCATCTCTTATTGTAGTTGCGACTGAAGGAGGAAAATCTGCAAAATCTGTACGTAAATATTTCCCTTATGCGATGATTTTAGCATTAACAACTAATCCCATTACTGCACGTTATTTAATCTTGAGCAAGGGTATAGAAACTAGATTAGTACCAAAGATTGCATCAACGGATGATTTTTATAGAATTGGGAAAGAAATTGCATTACAAAGTGGATATGCCAAAAAGGGTGATTTTATTGTTATGGTTTCAGGTGCATTAGTACCAAGTGGTACAACTAATACCACTTCAGTGCATATAATTTAGTTATAAATTAAAAATTTTATTTATTAATAATATTTAATTAATAAAAGAAATGCTTTTTTCTTCTTTTTAAAGGTAATTTGATTAAATACAATAGATATAAAATCTATATAAATTTCTATATGAGTATCAGCTCAAGTGAATTCTTATAACTTATTTATTTAAATATAAAATTTTTTGCATTACCTTGAATTTTATTAATCATTGATTCCATACCTTGAGAACGAGATGGAGTTAAATATTGTATCAATTTTAATTTATTTAACCAATAATAAATATCTAAATTAAGAACTTCGTGAACTTGAAGTCCTTGATAAAAAATAAATACTATAGCTAATAATCCTTTAACAATAACCGCATCACTATCACCTTCAAAGATAATAGATTGATCATTCTGCAATGTCATGCGAATCCAAACGAGACTTTGACATCCAAATATCATATTTTGGGGTTGGCGTAATAATTCAGAAGAATTAGATTCTGATAACTTTTTTCCAAGTTCTATGATATAGAGATATTTTTCTTCCCAATTAGCACAACAATTAAAATTACGTAAAAGTTTTTCTCTATCTGGCAAATATGCCATCTATCTAATACTCCTAGTTTTGATTCATCCACCTAATAAGCGATGAATACGTATTAAACTTGCAGCTAATCGATCAACCTCTTCTTCACTATTATAAAATACAAAAGAAGCACGACACATACTGGACACTACATAGTGTTGCATTAACGGCATGGCACAATGATGGCCTGTACGAATTGCAATGCCGTATTGATCAAGAAAGCTCCCTACATCGAAAGCATGATATTTACCTAGATTAAAGGAAATAACACCGCAGCGTTCTTTAGGACCATAAATAATCAACTCAGGAACTGTTGATAATTTTTCTAATGCATAATCCATTAATAAATTTTCACGTTTAAAAATTATATCTAAGCTAAGGTTATTAACCCATTTTAATGCAGCACCAAGACCTATAATACCTACTATATTAGGGGTACCAGCTTCGAAACGCCATGGAATCTGGTTCCAGGTAGTGCCAGAAGGTAACATCACCTGTTTAATCATAGCACCACCACCTTCCCAAGGTGGCATAATGTTCAGTAAAGATTTACGTGCATATAATACACCAATGCCTGTTGGTGCATAAATCTTATGTCCTGAAAAAACATAAAAATCACAATCAAGATCTTGCACATCAACAGTACAATGCATTACGGCTTGTGCACCATCTACTAATGTTAGTATCCCGTAAGATTTTACTTTTTCAATGATCTTTTTTATAGGATTAATTGTACCAAGTACATTAGAAACATGGGTTAAAGCTAAAAGCTTTGTACGATCATCAATTAATTCGTTAATATATTCCAACATTAATTCACCATAATCATTGAATGGTAAAATACGAATTTCTGCTCCGATACGTTCTACTAACATCTGCCATGGTACTATATTAGCATGATGTTCCATCTCAGTAATAATAATATTATCACCTAATTTTAATTCATTATTACCCCAGCTATTAGCAACTAAATTTATGCCTTCTGTAGTACCTTTTACAAAAATAATTTCTTCTGATGAAGCAGCATTAACAAAAGAAGCTACTTGATTTCGAATATTTTCTATATTAGTAGTAGCTTGTATACTTAAAGAATGTATTCCACGATGAACAGAAGCATAATTATGCTGATAAAAATAATTTTCTGCATCAATCACTGAGAGTGGACGTTGAGAGCTAGCTGCATTATCAAAATAAGCTAATGGATGGCCATTAACTTTACGATTAAGCATTGGAAATTCTGCTCTAACACTTTTTATATCGAATTCCATGTTTTAACTCCAAAAATATATGAGTTAATTCTCTGTAATATTCCATGACGTATAGTATTATCTTCCAAATTTGCCATAAGGTCTGCAGCAAAAGCGTTTATTATTATTTGTTGTGCTTCTTTTTCATAAATACCTCGCGTACGCAGATAGAAAATTTGTTCATTATTTATGCAACCTACTGTTGCACCATGTCCACATTTAACGTCATCAGCATAAATTTCTAGTTGTGGTTTAGTATATATTTCAGCTAAATTACCAATTAATAAATTATTATTAGTCATTTTACTATCAGTTTTAAATGAATTTTGTGATACTTTAATATGACCGTTAAAAACTGCACGACCTTTATCACATACAATTGCTTTATGAAGCTGTCGAGTTAAACAATCTATCTGATTATGCTCTAAATAACTACGAATATCTGCAATTTCTGAATGACTTGGAATTACTAGACTTTTTAAATAAAGTTTACTCTTTTCACCATTCATTTGTACGCTGGTATTATGGCGTAATCGTTTAGAACCAATTAAAAAACTGGTACTATTAACTTGAGCATTACGATTAATTATAATATCATTATGTGAAAAATGATAACTATCATGTTCTTCAAACGTTATTTTAATATGATTTAAATAAGCATTATTTGCAATATTTGATGTTAAACGTGCACCAGTGAAGTGTGGCATATTTCCTAAAGTAACATAATGTTCAATTATCTTTGCCTTAGCATTTTCTTCTAATTCAATATGATGACGATAATGAACTGTATTTAGTCCATTGGATTGTCCACACGTAATATGCAATAAATAAAGCGGACGAGATACTATGTTCCCATGTGGAAGATGGATGAAAGTTATTTCTTCAGCTAAACTTTCAGTTAAATGTAAAAAAGGCTCTGATTTTATTGATTTTGGAAGTTTTTTAGTATTACCTTCTAAACTATGTTTAATTGTAAATAAATCTGTATTACTGGAGCTCATTTCTGGTTGAAAGTGTCCATTTACAAAAACTAAACGGATGGCGTTTAATGCAAAAGAATGTTTATTAACTTGATCAATCAAAATTTTATTAATTGTTGGTAAAATAAATTTTTGTTTAAAAAAACTTTCTAATGATAAATTTTTCCAATCTTCATCATTAATATTTGGTATACCGAGACATATTAACTTTTGCCAGTGATGTTGTGCATATAAAGAAGGCTTATTTTTACGAGATTTAAATATTTGATACCATTGTTGTATAACCTTGTTATCATTGTTTGATGACCCAATCATAACCTTGTTCCTCTAATTTTTTTACCAATGCAAAATCACCTGATTTAATGATTTTACCCTTATAGAATATATGCACAAGGTCTGGTTTAATATAATTTAAGATACGTTGATAATGCGTTATAATAATGAAAGAACGATTGTTATCACGCAATTGATTAATACCGTCAGCAACAATTTTTAATGCATCAATATCTAGACCAGAATCTGTTTCGTCTAAAATACAAAGTTTAGGCTCTAATGCTACCATTTGTAGGATATCATTACGTTTTTTCTCTCCTCCAGAAAACCCTACGTTAATAGAACGTGTCAATAAATTTTTTGGCATCTTAAAGGATTGGATCTTATCCATTATAAAATCTTGAAAATCAAATCTATCTAATTCTTTTTGTTGACGATATTTGCGAATTGCATTTACTGCAGTTTGTAAAAATAATTGATTACTTACTCCTGGAATTTCAACAGGATATTGAAAAGCTATGAATATACCTTCTCCTGCTCGTTCCTCTGGATTTAGTTCTAACAAATTTTTATCTTTGAATATTATTGAACCAGATGTGATTATACAGTCATCACGGCCAGCTAATACTGCAGCTAATGTACTTTTACCAGATCCATTAGGTCCCATAATAGCATGTACCTCACCTGGTCTAATTTCAAGGTTAATACCATTTAAAATCTCCTTATCCATAATATTAACTTTTAATTTCTGAATGCTTAACATACTTAATACTTCCTTTACTCTGTACATGTTTGTGTAAATACATATATTTAATTAACCAACACTATGTTCAAGGCTAATAGCTAATAATTTTTGTGCTTCTATAGCAAATTCTAATGGTAGTTCAGAAAATACTTCTTTACAAAAACCATTCACTATCATAGAAATTGCATTTTCCTCATTGATACCACGCTGTAAACAATAAAAAAGTTGATCCTCACTAATGCGCGATGTTGTTGCTTCATGTTCTATCTGAGAAGTATTATTACGTATTATCACATTCGGAAATGTATGAGCTCCACATTTTGTACCAATTAGCATCGAGTCGCATTGAGTAAAATTACGGGCATTAGTGGCAGTCGGCATAATTTTTACTAGTCCACGATAAGTATTTTGACTGTTACCAGAAGCAATGCCTTTAGAAATAATAGTAGATTTAGTATCTTTACCAATATGAATCATTTTGGTACCAGTGTCTGCTTGTTGATGAGCATTAGTTACGGCCACGGAATAGAATTCACCAATAGAGCCATCACCAAGCAGGATACAGCTTGGATATTTCCATGTAATAGCTGACCCAGTTTCTGACTGTGTCCAAGACATGTGACTATATTCACCTTTGCATAGAGCACGTTTAGTTACAAAATTAAGAATACCATTCTCATTTTTGGTACCTGGAAACCAATTTTGTACAGTAGAGTATTTTACTCTAGCATTTTTATGAATTATCACTTCCACTACAGCTGCATGTAACTGATAAGTATTACGTGCTGGAGCAGAACATCCTTCTATATAATTAACATAGCTATTTTCTTCAGCAATAAGAATTGTACGTTCAAATTGACCTGTTTTTATTGAATTAATACGAAAATAGGTTGATAACATCATAGGACAATATACATTTTTAGGGATATACACAAAAGTTCCATCTGAAGCAACAGCAGAATTTAATGCTGCAAAAAAATTATCGTTATATGGTACAACACTACCAAGATATTTTTTAACCAATTCTGGATATGTTTGAACAGCTTCACTAAAAGAACAAAAAATAATACCATATTTTGCTAATTTTTGTCGATATGTAGTAGCGACTGAAACAGAATCAAAAATAGCGTCAATTGCTACTTCTTCTTTACCTTCACGTACAGGCACTCCTAGTTGATTAAATGTATTTTCTACTTCTTGTGTTAAATATTTATTTATGGATAATTTATTAAGTTTCTGTATATCTTCTAATTTAGAATCAGCAACATTATTGCAATTATTGCAATATGGTGCTGAATAGTAACTATAATCTTGATAATTTAAATGATTATAATGAGCATTTAGCCAATGTGGCTCCTCCATTTCTAACCAAGCTTTAAAAGCTTTTAAACGAAATTCAAGCATCCAATGCGGTTCTTTACGTTTAGATGAAATAATCTGTACTGTATTTTCATCAATTCCATTTGGTAATTCATCATTTTGTAAATAAGTATAAAAATTCTTTTTATTAAGATATTTATTTTTTTCTGTTTGTATATTATTAAAAAATTTTTTATTATGTGACATCTTCATTTACTCAATATTAAAACTTGCACCACAACCACAAAAGTGCTGAGCTTTAGGATTATTAAATTTAAAAACTTGATTGAGCCCTTCAGAAACATAGTCTAATTGAGTCCCATCCATAAATGGCATCGATTTAAGAGGTACAAAGAGTTTTATACCAAATTGTAAAAATTGAAGATCTTCATTAGATAAATCATTTACCATATTCATAACATATTTTAAACCTGCGCAACCAGCATTTTTTACTTCTAAACGGATACCCTTTATATTTGGATTTTTTTCAATTAAGTAATGAATTTGTTTTGCAGCAGATGCGGTAAGAGTTAATCCTTTCCAGATCAAATTCTCAGGTAAAAAGGAAGATATACTCGTTACTGACATAATAATACCTCATGAATTTAAATTATTTCTAATTGATATTTATGCAATCAAAAACTTTATAAGTTAAATAATTTATTTATATTTAAAATGACTACATAAATAATATTATATTATAGATTGATTAAAAATTGATGTTCAATAAATTATATAAATAATATGCTATATGTATAATAGTAACTCAATAAAAATGAAATGATATTTCATCAACAAAAAATTAATAATTATTAAATTAATATAATCTAAATTATTTTAATATTAAATAAATATTAATAATTTTATTATATAAAATATTTTAATGGTTTAAATCACGTATTTAATTACATTC
>NZ_SZZX01000010.1:0-36257 GCF_009830015.1 Pantoea sp. Mhis
TATTCAATATTAATTTAACTTAATGAATTACAAATAAACATTTTATATGTAATTTAATTATAAATAATACCTATATAATAATTTATATCATTTTCATGATATTTTAAATGTATAGAAATTAGTTTAATATAATATTAATTAATTAACATATTATATATTATATATTATTCTAATCCATATATTTATTATTACTATTATTTTAAAAGTTCATATATGTTAATAAATCAAAAAGCATTTAACTTAAATTTAATTTTATAATTAAATTTATAATCTATAATTTTAAATATCTTATTTAAAATTATACTAAATTAGTTCAAATTAATAATTATATTTATATGTTTATTAAACAGTTAATATTTATAGCCATAAATATTAACTGTTTAATAAAAACTATTTTCAGCATAAAATGCTTTTTAAAAATAAATTTTATTTCTATATAAAAAGAGCGTATTTACTACTGTTATAAAATATATACGTCAAAATTATTAACATAAATAAATCTTATTAATAAATAATGATTTATGTAATGTAATAAAGATTTTTAAAAATATTTAATATAAAATATAATAATTTATCTATATTCATATAAGAATATTTTATTACTATTAACAATAGTAATAAAATATAAATTACTTTTATATTAATAAATAAATTAATTAATATAATTTCATATAGGTTGATAAATATCAAAACGATGTTTTTTAGTTTTAATTACTGAATTTGTTTGTATTCCACCTAATGGTGGAGCATATTGAGGTCTTTTAACTACAACTCGTTGTTTTGCTAAAGTACGAGCAAGTTCAAGTAATGTATCTGCATCTTTATCTTCTCCAACTAATAACTGTAAAATTCTCATTTCTTTTTTAACAAGAGCATGTTTCTTTCCTGTATTAGGGTACATAGGATCAAGATATACAACATCTACATCAGTAGATGTTCTTATCATCTTACTTAAACTATATTGGCTTACAGTATGTAATAAACTTAAACGTTCTCGTAGCCAATGACCTATTATAATGTTCGAGTATCCTCGTTTTAAACCATCGTATAATAAAGATGCTACTATTAGATTACGTTCCATCATAATTACATGACAACCCATTGATGCCAAAATAAAAGCATCACGACCTAAACCACCTGTTGCATCAATTACATTAGGTAAATAATTTCTTTTAATACCTATTGCTTTTACTAAAGCTTCTTTGTTTTTTTTACAAAAACGTCGACGATATGTTATTGCACTAGAAATAAAATCAACAAAAATACCACCCATTTTAGGTTCATCTAATTTTCTTAATTCAAGATGCATCGGTGTTGATGCTAAAAATAAAGGTTCCTTAATTTTTTCTTTTAAATATTCATAATTTTCTAAATATAACAAAAGATAATCCTTAAATTCAGGGTTGAATTCCATAATGTTTTAACATAGAATCAATTTTAGGCTCACGATTACGAAACAGTTTAAATAGTTTTATAGGATCTTCAGATCCTCCATGAACTAAAAAATTATCTAAAAATGATTGTCCTGTTTGACGATTAAAAATACCTTCTTCTTCAAAACGTGAATAAGCATCAGCAGATAATACATTGCTCCATAAATAACTATAATAACCCGCTGCATAATTTCCAGAAAAAATATGACTAAAACTATGTGGAAATCTTTCCCATTCCTTAGTTGGTACAATAGCAATTTCTTGCTTTATTTTATATAGAAGTTCAATAATTTGATTATCTTTATCAGGTTTAAAGTCAGTATGTAAATAAAAATCAAATAAAGAAAATTCTATTTGACGCAAAAGAGATAAAGCAGACTGATAATTTTTTGATAATAAAAGTTTATCTAATAAAGATTTCGGTAATGATTCACCAGTGACATAATGACTTGAAATAATTTTTAATACTTCAGGTTCCCAACACCAGTTTTCCATAAACTGACTTGGAATTTCTACTGCATCCCATGGTACACCATTAATTCCGGAAAATTCTGGTATTTCAATGTTAGTTAGTATATGGTGCAAACTATGACCAAATTCATGAAATAAAGTAATGACTTCATGATGACTAAATAACGATGGTTTATTATGCATAGGAGGGGTAAAATTACATGTTAAATAAGCAACTGGTTTTTGTAAACTACCATCTTGTTTCCTCATTTGATTAACACAATCATCCATCCATGCACCGCTACGTTTATAATCACGCATGTATAAATCGAGATAAAAACTTCCACGTAATTCTTGAGATTCATCGAATAATTCAAAAAATCGTACATCCTCATGATATACATCAATATTAGTACGTTCATTTACATAAAGACCATAAATGAGCTGTATTACTTTAAATAACCCTTTAATTACATTATTTTCTGAAAAATAAGGACGTAATTCTTCATTAGTTATTTTATAAAGATGGTATTTATACTTCTCACTATAATAAGCAAAATCCCATGGATTGATATTGTCAACAGAAAATTTTGTTTTAACAAAAGAACATAGTTCAGAGAATTCTTTTTTAGCTTGTGGACGTACTTTTTTTAAAAGTTCATTTAAGAAATTAATTACTTGTGACTTATTTTTTACCATTTTAGTTGTAATGGATTTATCAAAATAATTATTAAATCCTAGTAATTGAGCTAATTCATAACGTAAATTTAGAATTTCAATCATTACTAAACTATTATCCCATTTAGCTGCATGTGGTCCTTGTTCTGAAGCACGAGTCGAATAAGCTAGATATAGCTGTTCACGGAGTTCACTATTATCGCAGTATGTCATTACTGGTAAATAACTAGGAATATCAAGTGTTATTAACCAACCATTTTGTATTTTAGTTTCGGCATATTTTTTAGCTAAATGTAAAATATCTTCTGGTACTCCTAACAATTCGTCTTTATTAACGACTAACTTACTCCAATTCATAGTAGCATCAAGCACATTATTATTATAAATTAAACTTAATTCAGATAAACGTACTATAATTGCAGTATGACGCTTTTTCGCTTCTTTATTCAAAAGAATACCAGATAATCTAAAATCACGTAAACTATTTTTTATTACTTTTTTTTGAATATCATTTAATAAATAATATTTATTATTTTTCTTAAAATTACTATATACATTATATAGATTTTTATGCTGCCCTAACCAACTATTATACTGTGATAATAATAATGATATATTTTCATATTCTTTTCGAAATACTACGTTATTTTTCACTGAATTTAAGTGCCTAATGGGAGAAACAATACGATTTAAACGATCATTTATTTCTGCGATTGGTTGAATTAAATTTTCCCATGGATGACATTTACATTGTGATAATGTGCGCTCTATTAATACATAACAATCATTTAATACTGATCTAATAGCAGGCACTATATGTTCAGCATTTATAGTAGAAAAAGGTGGTAAAATAAAAGGTATGAGCAAAGGATTATTCATAATAATAATTTTTTAAAATTAAAGGGCTAAATATAAATATTTATTTTAAATAATATTAAAAGTATTTAGTGCAGTAATAAACAAAATAAAATCTTTAATAGATTAACATAAAAATACTTAAATCTATAATGATTTATTTTAAATATAAGATAATAAAATCTATTTATATAAGAAATTACAAATCTATTCAACAATTTTAAATGAATAAATATAATTTAATTTATTTTTATATATGAAAATACTATATTCTTAGTACTAATAAAGTTTACCTATATATTTCTATCTTAATAAAAATATATTTTGTAAAATAAGCTAGTGAGCTATTAATATGCATGTATAAACATGGTAATTAACTTCTATAATTAAATAGTAAAATAATTAATTATTAGTTAATATTGAAACTACTAAAGATTTATTTATTTTCTTGCTATTCATTGATACTTAATAGCTCATAATCTTAATTTATTATAATTTGATATAATAGATTATTGTTATTGATGTATTTATGTTTGATAAATAATTTTATATATCAAAAACGGCAAAGTCACATGCTAAATCAGTAGGCATAAATACAGATTGACATTCTGCTAATAATTTTGCGCGATCTTGTAATAAATAACGTGAGCTAAAATGAGTAGCAATCATTTTTTTTGCTCCTGCTTCTTTAGCTACTTGAGCTGCTTGTACTGTTGTTGAATGACCACGGATATTAGCTTTTTCTGCTAATGAAGCTTCTAAAGTAGCTTCATGTACCATTACATCTGCATTTTCTGCTAACTGTAATGCTACTTTTGTTGGACCAGTATCGCCAAAAATCACTAATATTTTACCTTTTTTCGATGCTCCAAGATAATTAATCCCATTAATTACTCTACCATCTTTTAATTGAATACATTTACCATTTTTTAATTCTTGATACCATGGACCAGATGGAACACCATCCGCTTTTAACTTATCTGCATCAAGACAACTAGGTTTATCATACTGTTCAATACGATAACCGTAACATTCAATTACATGATTCATGGGCCATGCTGTAATTTTAAATTCCCCATCATCAAACACTAAACCTGCTTCAATTTCAATAATATTTAATAAAAAATTAGTATAAGAACCACTTAAATGTAATATTGTTTCAACAAAAAGTCGAATACCTTTTGGTCCATAAATAGTTATAGGTTCTGGAATTCCAAACATTGATCTACTAGTAAGTAATCCAGGTAAACCAAAAATATGATCACCATGTAAATGAGTAATAAAAATTTTTTGTAATTTACTTGGTTTAAGTTTTGTACGTATAAATTGATGTTGTGTTGCTTCACCACAATCAAATAGCCAAATATTATTACGTTTAAATAAAGTTAATGCAATAGCAGTTACGTTGCGATATTGACTAGGTACTCCTGCCCCAGTGCCAAGAAAAGTCATTTGCATATTATACTTTCCTATTAATAAATCTTAAAATTAAATTATTGGCAAAGACCATTCTTATATTTTTAAGATTGACTTTAAGTAACTGAATAATTATATATATATAATTATTAAAAAATAAAATTAAATAAATATTATTATGCAATTATATTATTAGATTTAAATCTATGTATAAACTTACAATTATAAAAAGCAATAATCGACTGTATATATTTATTAATGATAGAATGTTGATGAATATTTCAATATTAATTATTATAAATAGTAAAATAAGTACAAAAAATAATCTCAGTTTAAAAATCACACTTAAAATTCTATTAAGGCCAATATCGATTTAAAGCTTGCCATGCTTGTTGAGCAACGATTTCAGCAGGTTGTTTTTGTAATAAATCGTTAAATACTTCAATTCCTATTGGTCCATTATAACCAGATTTTTTTAGCTTATCGATAAAGTATTCAATTCTGATAATACCATCACCAGGTAATAAACGTTGATGACGTGCAACAAATATTAAATCTTCATTTTTTTGTGCAGGTATAGCTGCTATATCACATAACTGAACTTCATAAATTTGATCAACTGGAATCCCATCTAATTGAGATTCATCACCTCCTAAAGCGCATATATGAAATAAATCAACTACTAATCCAATATTAGGTTGTTTTAATCTCTTTAATCTTTTCCATGCTTGAGGCAACGTATTATCTATACTGCACCAAGCCATAGGCTCATACATAATTCGCATATTATAACGAGCAAGTTCTAAAGCCATCCAACAGAGATCCTCATCAATACGCTCAGCTATACAATCTTTACGGGTACTAGCAGGTGCTTGAATAGTATCACAACCTAATTTATTAGCTATTTGAATAAATTGATATAATTCTTGACGTTTATGATAACGTTCAATATCTGGTATCCCAGTGAAATCCCGTAATACTTGTAAATTAGTAAAACTTAGTTGCTGCTGTTTAGCGAGTTGTGCTAATCCAATAGCACCTTGTGTACTTGCTTGTACATCTTCTTTCCATATCTCTACTTGCTCAAAACCTGCTCTTCTTGCAGCGCAAAGTTTACGTTCTGGTTCACCGTTTAACAATACCAAGTTAAGAAATTTAGGATTACTGATCATTAACGATATCTCCTTAATTATCGAAAATAATCAATTTTAACTTTACTTATATAAATTGCATCATACATAACTATAATTTTAAACTTTATAAATTTTATTAAATAAATGTAAAAGTTTCTTTTACATTAACTGAAATTATTTGCTAGTAGTGGAATACTATATAATTGTAATATATGAATAATAAAAATTATTATGTTTAATATTCTTTAAAAAATTACTTATAATATAGAATATTATTATGAAATGAAATAAAAATAATTAACCATGCATGACTAAATCAATATAGATCTAGAATTTCTTAAATTTAATTTATTATTAATAGTTTTCTAATATTGATTAATAATCATACAAATAATTAATATATTTTCAATTAGATGTATAATTAAATTGAAAATTTAATTAAATCTTTTCAAAAATACTGTCTTTTATTTTAAAAAATAAACTTATATACTTTAAGATAAATTAAAATTATAATGTAATTATTTAATTATAAAAATGAAAGTAAATTTATTATATTATTATATATAATATAGATTGTTATATAATAATATAATTTAAATATTAGATAAAATTACAATATTTTTAATTTTATTTATATTAAACTTGCTAAATTGAATTTAACTTTATTATGTAATTAAATATTTCTTACTTAGATATCAGTTGTGCAAAATATATAAATTAATAATTAATTAAATTTTATAATTTTATCTAATACTTATTATTATACTTCACTTTGAAGTAATCCAATTTAATTTATCTTAATATTAAATTAATACTTAATAACTGATTTAATTAATACGCTTGAATTATTATTAGTAATATTCTTTATTAAATAAATTAAAAATATATATCAATAACCCAATTAATTAATATGTTGTTATAACATATATCTATTCTAAGCATTATTAGTTGATTTGATTTAAAATCAATAACAATTTTAATTACTGTAGTATAGGTTATACTAATCTCATTATTATAATTGAATGGTACATGTAAAATAATTTTAAAGAAATATATTTAAATTTCATTTAATATATAAGATTAACATTAATTTTAATTAATATACTTTTATTAAAAATGAAATAATAATGTGAACGCATTAATATCTTCAATATAATTTTTGATTATAGCAATCAAAATATAAACTATATTTTCTATATAAGAAATATAGTTTTAATGTAAAATTTTTACATAATCTTAATAATAATCAGTACATTATTTTAATCTTTATTGCTGTATGAATTAATATTGCAAGTATTAAATTATTTAAAGATACAGACTTATGATATTATAAATCATTTGGTTAAATTATTTTCAATAAAAATTTAAACTTAATACTTGTAATTTACTTATAAGTTTACATAAAGAACTTGTTATGTTTAAATAACATTAATGATCTGTTATATCGATTATTAACTTTATTTTTTGAATATTAAATACATCAACTTAATTTATTTTAGAAGTTATATAATAATATATTTTATTATATAAAGTTATTTTAAATTTTAATAAATTAAATTATTTAACATAATGATATTAATAATTAAACTAATTATTAATATTACATAATTAGTTGTATTTTAATGAATAAATTACCTTGATCATATTTAATATATTAATATATTAAATATTTCAATTTTGAGAAAAATATTCAAAATTCCTGTACAAAATAATGATTTAAACATCGATATTGATCGCTTTTAATGCATTTTCTTCAATAAAAGCACGTCGAGGAGCCACTGCGTCACCCATCAAAGTAGTAAATAATTGATCTGCTACTATAACGTCTTTAATAGTTACACGTAACATGTGTCGGCTAGCTGGATTCATAGTCGTTTCCCATAATTGATCTGGATTCATCTCACCTAGTCCTTTGTAGCGCTGTATAAATAAACCACGCCGTGATTCTTGTATTAACCATTCTAAAGCTTGCTCTAAACTCACTACTAATTGAAAATGTTCACCACGTATTATACGTGAATTTCCATCAAAAATTAAATTACGTAATTTATCACCTAACTTACACAGTTTACTGTATTCTAATCCATTGAGAAAATTAAAATCTATTAAGTAATCTGTAGATATACCATATGTATATACAGTAATCATAGGTTCAAATAAATTACTTTTATGATTTTCATGTATTTGTGCTTTATAATTACTAGCATTGACCTCATGTTTAATCAAATAACTTACTAATCCATTTATCCAATTTTTTACATTAATTTTACTATTAAGTTTATCTATAGTTAATTTTGGATAGTAGATTAATGCTTTTAAAACAACAGATGGAAAAATACGTTCCATACATTTGATCATTTTTTGAATACTATTTAATTCAATTAATAATTTATTTAATTTATCTCCGCTTAATATTATTTTGTTAGAATTAAGCTTTAATATTGCACCATCTAATGCATTTGTGAGTTGATATTGATCTAATAATTCATCATCTTTAATATAATATTCTTGTTTTCCTTTTTTTATTTTATAAAGAGGAGGCTGAGCAATATATACATGTCCACGTTCAATAATTTCAGGCATTTGACGATAGAAAAAAGTCAAAAGTAATGTACGAATATGAGCTCCATCTACATCTGCATCAGTCATGATAATTATATTATGATAACGAAGCTTGTCGGGATTATATTCATCTGGACCAATCCCACATCCTAATGCAGTAATAAGAGTAGCTACTTCTTGTGAAGAAAGCATTTTATCAAAACGTGCTTTTTCAACATTAAGAATTTTACCTTTTAATGGTAGAATTGCTTGATTTTTACGATTACGTCCCTGTTTAGCTGAACCACCAGCAGAATCACCTTCAACTAGGTAGATTTCAGATGATGCGGGATCCCGTTCTTGACAATCTGCTAATTTACCAGGCAAACCAGTTAAATCGAGTATACTTTTACGTCTAGTCATTTCGCGTGCACGACGCGCTGCTTCACGTGCACGTGCTGCATCAATAACTTTACTAACAATAATTTTTGCATCAGATGGATTTTCTAGTAAGTATTCATTTAACATTTCATTCATTTGCTGTTCAACTGCAGATTTAACTTCCGAAGAAACCAATTTATCTTTAGTTTGAGATGAAAACTTTGGATCAGGTAATTTTACTGAAATAACTGCTACCAAACCTTCACGAGCATCATCACCTATGGCATTAACCTTTGCTCTTTTACTATAACCTTCTTTATCCATATAAGTATTTAAAGTACGAGTCATTCCTGCACGAAAACCTGCTACATGAGTACCACCATCACGCTGTGGAATATTATTAGTAAAACAATATATGTTTTCTTGAAAACCATCATTCCATTGTAGTGCTACTTCTACACCTATATTGTCTTTTTCAGTACAAAAATAAAATATATTAGAATGTATTGGATTTTTATTATAGTTTAAGTATTCAATAAACGCTTTAATTCCACCTGCATAGTGGTAATGTTCGTTTTTATTATCATATTTATTTTCAAGATAAATGGATATTCCAGAATTTAAAAAAGATAACTCACGTAAACGTTTTGCTAAAATTTCATATTTAAATTTGATAATATTAGTAAATATTTTTTTGTTTGGCCAGAAACGAACACTTGTTCCAGTTAAATCAGTATATCCAATTATATTTAACGGAGTTTTTGGAACACCATCTGCATAAATCTGATGATGTATTTTACCATCGCGATAAATAGTCAATTCTAATTTTTGCGATAAAGCATTGACTACAGAAACACCTACACCATGTAACCCACCTGATACTTTATAGGAGGTATCATCAAATTTACCACCTGCATGTAATACAGTCATAATTACTTCAGCGGCGGAAATACCTTCTTCTAAATGCATATCAGTGGGCATACCTCGTCCATTATCTTGCACTAAGATAGAATCATCTGTATACATAGTAACAATAATATTACTGCAATAACCAGCAAGTGCTTCATCAATAGAATTATCAACAACTTCAAATACCATATGATGTAAACCAGTTCCGTCATTTGTATCACCGATATACATACCAGGACGTTTTCGTACTGCATCTAGTCCTTTTAAAACTTTTATGCTGGAAGCATCATAAGATTTCGACATTAATATTTCTCTCTTATTTAACAATGACGAAGCTATTTATCTAATAAATTAGATTTTATTCAATTTATATTCTATCAATACATAAAATATTGATAGAATATAAAATTCAATCAATATTAATTACATATATAATAATATGAATAGATTTTTAAATAAAACAATTAAGATAAATATTGTAATATCTTCAAACATTCTTAAAAATATATTATATATATGCTATTTTGTTTTTTAGAATTTTAAGATTTATTTAAATAATATTTAGGATTATATGTATTATAATATTTATTTCTATAAATAAAACTCCTAGTGTAACATACTTTATTCTCAATTAAACTAATATTATTTAGTTAATAAGCATACTAAAGAGATAATTAATTTTATTTAAATAAAGTTTTAAAAACTAAAGCTAATAAATTTTTTAAATAAATATATCATTTATAATAGCTTTAACCAAAATTAGTAATTAAAAATTATTTTTTATAATCTTATTGGCATAACTACATATATTGCTATTTGATTATTAACATCCTCGATTTGTATACTAGAATTTGAATCTGTTAGTAAAAAACGGACTCTTTCACATTTTAGTACATTTAGCACATCTATTATATAATTAACATTAAATCCCATTTCCAAATCACTTCCAAGATATCTGACTTCAAGTATTTCTTCTGCTTCTCCTTGATCAGGATTATTAGCAGTAATCTTAATTTGATTTGTCGTAAGGTAAATACGAACGCTACGAAATTTTTCATTTGAAATAATAGCTACACGTGTAAAAGCTTTTTTTATTAAATCACAATTTGCTTCTAGAAATTTATCGGTAATTTTTGGTAAAACACGACGATAATCAGGAAAAGTTCCCCCTATCAATTTTGATGTAAAAGTAAAATTATCAACATGCACACGGATATTGCTATTGCCAATTTGTATTCGTAATAGTTTATCATCATTATTTAGTAATCGCGATAGTTCAATAACTCCTTTACGAGGTACGATCACGGAAGATTTCGGTAATGTTTGTTGAATTGGCATACAACATACCGCTAACCGATGCCCATCAGTAGCAACGGTACGTAATTCTTTACCTTCAGTTTCAAACATCATGCCATTAAGACAATAACGAACATCTTGTTGTGCCATAGAAAATTGTGTAGATTCAATTAAGCGTTTTAATGTGATATGTGATAATGTAAATTCCAATTGGCTTTGCCAATTATCCAGATTTGGAAAGTTATTAGGTGATAAAGTAGCAAGTGAAAAACGAATACGTTGAGAATACACTAATAATCTATCATTTTCCAATACAACATTGATTACTGATTTTTCTGGTAATCCTCGACAAATATCAAGAAATTTACGAGCAGATACAGTAGTAGCTCCTAATTCATAATTTTGGTTTAATGATATGCGTGATATCATTTCAATTTCTAAATCAGTAGTAGTAAATATCACCATTCTTTCGATTACTTGCAGTAATATATTCCCAAGAATTGGCAAAGTTGGACGTCCTATGATTGGACTATTTATTAGTTGTAAAGGTTTTAATAATTTCTCACGTTCTAATACAAATTTCATATATATTATGAAGATAATATTCTAATAAGTTTATAAAAGTCTTCTTTAATATTGAGACTTTCTTGACATAGCTGATCAACTTTACGACATGCATGTAAAACAGTAGTATGATCCCGTCCACCAAATGCGTCACCAATTTCCGGTAGACTATGATTAGTAAGTTCTTTTGCCATCGCCATTGCTATTTGACGAGGACGGGATACAGAACGAGAACGTCGCTTAGATAATAAATCTTTTAGATTTAATCTATAGTATTCAGCCACAGTTTTTTGTATATGTTCAAGAGTAACTAATTTTTCTTGTAATGCTAAAAGATCTCGTAAAACGTCACGTACAAAATCAACTGTAATATCATTACCGGTAAAGCTAGCATTAGCAATTACACGATTTAATGCTCCTTCTAACTCACGTACATTAGAATGAAGATGTTTTGCAATAAAAAATGCTACTTCATGAGGTAAATTAATATCATTTTCATTAGCTTTTTTCATTAAAATTGCTATTCGTGTTTCTAATTCTGGTGCTTCAATAGCGACTGTTAATCCCCAACCAAAACGGGATTTTAAACGATCTTCTACTCCATTAATTTCTTTAGGATAACGATCTGATGTTAAAATAATTTGTTGATTACCTTCTAATAAAGCATTAAAAGTATGAAAAAATTCTTCTTGAGAACGTTCTTTATTAGCGAGAAATTGAATATCATCAATAAGCAAAGTATCAACTGAGCGATAATAACGCTTAAAATCTTCAATTGCATTATTTTGTATTGCTTTTACCATATCTTGTACAAATCGTTCAGAATGCATATACACTACTTTTGCATTAGGTTTACATACAATAATACCATTACCTACAGCGTGTAATAAATGAGTTTTTCCTAAACCAGTTCTTCCATAAAGAAATAAAGGATTATATGCTCCTCCAGGATTATTTACTACATGACTTGCTGCTGCGCGGGCTAATTGATTAGATTTACCTTCTATAAAATTATCAAAACTATGGCGATTATTGACATTTGAACGGTAAATTACATCTACGGGAACTGACATAGAATCCCAACTAGGTTGTAATATTTGTGTTTTACTTGAACGATGCTCTATTGATGTAAATACTTGAAAACTATTATTTGTTGTGATTAATTGTTCTACAATAACCTCCTCTGATATAGGACGTGTGCCTACTTCAAAACGTAATAACGGAATGTTAGCACCACAAAATTCATTTAATAATGAGTGAATGTTGTTAAAATATTTTTCTTGAACCCAGTCAAGTACAAACCGATTTGGGGCGTATAAGGCTAGTATATTACCATTTAATTCAGCTTGCAGTGGGCGAATCCACATACTAAATTCAGTAGCAGAAAGTTTGTCTTGCAAGCGAGCAACACACTGTTGCCAAAGCTTAAATGACACGGCGTACTCCAATCTTACAAATTCAATAAGAATTTTTAGACAATGAAATATATAGAAACATACATTTGATATAGACATCAAAAATGTTTAATTATTACTGCTACTTATGCTAGTTTCTTTCTTAAAATTCTATGTTATTCTATAAAGATAAATTCATAATAATGCAAAGTTACAAAAAATATTTTTCTATTCTACATGTAATTTATTTATAAAAGTAAATTTTCTAAGTTACTAAAAATTAATTGTAAGCAATATCCAGTTATTGCAGATTAAAACTATTTATATTTTATATAAAATTTCTATATAAGACTTTGATCCAAAAAAAATAATTTATTTATTTAATATAGATTGAATAATACACTTGTAAAGTAAGTTGACTTTAGTCAATACAGTTATTAAGATGACCCATTCTTATATATGCAAAAAATAATAATATTAGTTATTATAATGAACTGAAAAATTCAAGCTTTTAGTGAAATTTTAATTTTAGGTAGCAAACACCATGAAACGTACTTTTCAACCATCTATATTAAAACGAAATCGTACTCACGGTTTTCGTGTTAGAATGTCTACTAAAAATGGTCGACAAATTTTAGCAAGGCGGCGTGCTAAAGGACGTAGCCATTTAACAAAAATATCTAAATAAAGAAAGATAACATTAGTGAAAAACTTTTTCTTTTCTAAAAAACTACGTTTATTAAATTCTATGAATTTTTCTTTTGTTTTTCAAGAGCCAAAACGAATCAGTACATCATATATTACTATACTTGGAAGATATAATTTACTTGAATGTCCACGTATAGGTTTTGCTATTTCTAAGAAATATGTAAAATACGCTCATGAACGCAATAGAATAAAAAGATTATCTCGAGAAAGTTTTCGTCTACATCAATACAGTCTACCAAAAATGGATTTCGTAATATTAGCAAAACACGGTATCAGCGATCTTAATAATCAAGTATTGACGAAAACATTGGAAAAATTATGGTGTCATTATTATTTGCTAGTATACAACAATTCGTAATCATTCTAATACGTATTTATCAGTGCGTCATTAGTCGTTATTTATTGAGTTCGCACTGCCGATTTTATCCCACTTGTTCACGCTATGGAATAGAATGTTTATATCGCTTTGGTTTGATAAAAGGAAGTTGGTTAACAATTAGACGTGTATTAAGATGCCATCCTTTAAATTCCGGTGGCAATGATCCTGTACCATCAAAATTTGATACCAGAGAATATTAACAATGGATTCGCAACCTAATCTTTTTCTTATAGCTTTTATATTACTTTCATTTATAACTTGGCAAGCTTGGCAAGCTGAGCATAGTTCTCAACTAAAACACCGTAAAGTTATACAACATACGAATAATATAGCAAAAGATATTATTTCTGTAAATTCATCAAATCATAAAGTAATTACTATTAAAACAGATGTATTAAAAATATCTATTAATATGAGAGGAGGAGATATTGAAGAAGCTCAATTATTAACTTACTCTAGTAAATTAGATTCCAATAAACCTATTCAATTATTAGATTCAAAATCATCATTTATTTATCAAGCACAAAGCGGATTAATTGGCAAAAATGGTCCGGATAATCCTAATAATGGTGTGCGTCCACTTTATGATACCTATCAAGATCATTTTGAAATGACAAATGGTCAAACAGAATTACATATTCCTCTTATTTGGAGAAGTAAAAATGGTATAACTATTATTAAAAACTTTTATTTTAAAAAAGGTGAATTTTATATTAAAATTAATTATAACATTATTAATACTAGTACCTTGCCAATTGAAGTAATGATGTTTGGTCAGTTAAAACAAACTATTGAATTACCTAAGAATCTTGATTCTAGTCACAATAACCTAAATCTACATTCTTTTCGTGGTACTGCTTACTCAACTAACGACGTGAAATACAAAAAATATAAATTTGATACTATTGCTAACAACAAAAATTTAAACGCTATTACTACTAATGGTTGGGTAGCAATGCTCCAACAATATTTTGCCACTGCTTGGATACCTAATAGTCCTGGCAAAAATACTTTATATACTAAGTGTTTTAGTAATGATATCGCAACTATCGGTTACAAATCTGCTCCTATTACTATAAATGCAGGTGAAGAAAAAAATATTGGCGCAACATTATGGATTGGACCAGAAATTCAGGATAAAATGGCAGCTGTTGCTCCATATTTAGATTTAACAGTTGATTATGGTTGGCTTTGGTTTATTTCTCAACCATTGTTTAAATTATTAAAATTCATAAATAAATTTGTTGGAAATTGGGGTTTTTCCATTATTATTATTACATTTATTGTTCGTGGAATTATGTATCCTTTAACTAAAGCTCAATATACTTCAATGGCGAAAATACGTGTTTTACAACCCAAAATTGCAGCCATGAAGGAACGTTGGATAGACAATAAACAAAAAATGAGTCAAGAAATGATGGCTTTATATAAAGAAGAAAAAGTTAATCCATTAGGTGGATGCTTACCCTTAATTATTCAGATGCCTATTTTTCTTGCTCTATACTATATGTTATCAGGTTCAATAGAGTTACGTCATGCACCATTTATATGGTGGGTTCATGATTTATCAGCACAGGATCCATATTATATTTTACCAATAATAATGGGTATCAGTATGTTTTTCATTCAAAAAATGTCACCTAATACAGTAACTGATCCTATGCAAAACAAAATTATGACCTACATGCCAATAATTTTTACTATATTTTTTCTTTGGTTTCCATCTGGATTAGTTCTGTACTATATTGTAAGTAATTTATTTACTATTTTTCAGCAACAGCTAATTTATAGAAGTTTAGAAAAATGTGGTTTACATACACGTAATACAGATCATCACATATGAAATATTTATATAAGATAATATAAATTATGTATAATAAGGATACCATTATTGCTCAGGCTACACCTCCAGGATTTGGTAGTGTTGGTATTTTGCGCATTTCAGGCGAAAGAGCAGCACATGTAGCATGTGCTATTTTAGGTAAATTACCGCAAGCACGATTTGCTAGCTATCTATCATTTAATGATATTGACTGTACTGTAATAGATAAAGGTATCGCGATATGGTTTCCTGCTCCTCATTCTTTTACCGGTGAAGATGTATTGGAATTACAGGGACACGGAGGACCAATTATTCTTGATATGTTGTTAAAACGTATATTAGCATTGAATTATGTTCGTATTGCACGTCCAGGAGAATTTTCAGAGCGTGCTTTTATTAATAATAAAATTGATTTAACTCAAGCAGAAGCTATAGCTGATTTAATCCATGCTAATTCTGAACAAGCTGCTCGTTTAGCAATAAATTCGTTACAAGGTATGTTTTCATTGAAAATTAATAATTTATTAAATTCTATACTCAATTTACGTGTAAAAATAGAAGCTTCTATTGATTTTCCTGATGAAAATAACGAATTTATTTCTGATAAAGAAATTCAAGATCAATTAGATATAGATATCACTAACTTGAATAATATACTCAAACAAGCATGTCAAGGTAATGTAATAAGAGAAGGAATGAAATTAGTGATAGCAGGTAAACCAAATTCAGGTAAATCAAGTATTTTTAATGCTTTGTTAGGAATGGAATCAGCTATTGTTACAGATATCGCTGGTACTACGCGTGACATATTAAAAGAATATATTCATATCGACGGCATGCCAATTCACATTATTGATACAGCAGGTTTAAGAGAAGAAGCAACTAATAAGGTCGAAGATATCGGTATTAAACGTGCTTGTGAAGAAATTAAACAATCTAACCATGTACTTTTAGTAGTTGATGGTAGTATTTATAAAGATAAAGATATAAATCTTATCATATCTGATTTTAAAACCTACCTACCTTCATCATTACCTATCACTGTCATACGTAACAAAATAGATATAACTGGTGAACCATGTGGATTTAAAAAAATAAATAACTATGTACGTGTTTGCCTTTCTGCATTTACTGGTGAAGGTATTGACATGTTACGTATTCATCTAAAAAATTATATGGGATTATCAAATAATACAGAAGGTATTTTCCTTGCACGACGTCGTCATTTACATTCACTTGAATTAACAAGTTTTTTTTTAGAAAAAACTAAAAAATATTTAATTAATAATCCTTGTAGAGAATTACTAGCAGAAGAATTACGTAATGCTCATTTAACTTTAAGTAAAGTAACTGGTCAATATAGTACAGAAAATTTATTAGAAAACATTTTTTCTTCTTTTTGTATTGGAAAATAGATTTCTATAAATATATCATTACTTATAGGTCAAAATTATTTACTAAAATTAGTGAATGAGCATTATTAACTAATTAATCTAATAGTATTTACATAATGTAAACCATCTTTGTTTTTAAATAGCATAAATGTACTTCTTAACAGATAAAGTTAAGTTATATTGTTTTTAGACGAATTAAAACTATTATCAAACCAATGTAAATATGTAGTTTTTATAATAGAATTAAATTTAAGTAACATTGGAGAAATATGATAAATTTCGCATTTACTAAACAATAAACGACAAAAATCTAAATTATTTAGATTCATATTCATGACTTAGATTCCATTTAATATTAAAAATTATTTACTTTAAATATAATCTATAATAAAGCGATTTATAATAAATTACTTCCTTTATATTATATAAGAAAAATAAAATAATAGAAAATACTTTTTTAAGTAATAAGTAATCTATCTAGATTATCTCTATTTACATGTCTAAAGTCTTTACCTTTAATGAAATAAAAAATTATTTCACAAATATTTTGACATCGATCACCAATACGCTCAATGGCACGGGCACAAAATAACGCATTCAAAACGATAGGTATAGAACTTGAATGTTCCATCATATAACTCGTTAATTGATGTACAATCTTTTGGTATTCTTTATCCACCTTTTTATCTTCACGATATATATGCATAGCTCCATTAAGGTCCATATGTGTAAACGCAATTAATACATTATGTAACATTTCTACAGTATGATAACCAAGGGATTTAATTTTTAACAGTATTGGTAGATGTTCTTGACTAAAAGTATTAAGTACAGTACGTCCTATCTTTTCAGAAACATCACCAATACGTTCTAATTCAGCAATTATTTTTATAATTGCTATTATTAAACGTAAATCACTAGCAATTGGTTGGCGTTTAGCAATTATACGTATACAAGCTTCATCAATTTCTACTTCAATCATGTTAATTTTCTGATCACCCGAAATAACATGATATGCTAAGTCACTATCTTGATGATGCATAGCAATAACAGCATCACTAAGTTGTTGTTCAACCATATTACCCATAATCATTACTTGAGTATAAATATGTTCAAGTTCTACATTAAACTGACCGGAGATATGTTTATTTAGCTTCAAATTATCCATCTATTTTTTCCTACTAAGTCATCCATAGCGACCAGTAATGTAATCTTCTGTTTGCTTTTGTAAAGGTTTAGTAAATAATGTATCAGTATCATTAAATTCAATTAATTCTCCTAGATACATAAAAGCAGTATGATCAGAACAGCGTGCTGCTTGCTGCATATTATGAGTAACAATGACCACTGTGTAATCTTGTTTTAATTCTGTAATTAATTCTTCAATACGTCCAGTTGATATAGGGTCTAGAGCTGAACATGGTTCATCTAACAATAATACTTCTGGACGTATAGCAATACTACGTGCAATACATAAACGTTGTTGTTGACCACCGGATAAACTATATCCGCTTTGATATAGCTTATCTTTTATCTCATTCCATAATGCTGCTTTTATCAGAGCCCATTGCACACGATCATCCATATCAGTACGTGATAATTTTTCAAATAACCTAACACCAAATGCTATATTATCATAAATTGACATGGGAAATGGTGTAGGTTTTTGAAATACCATACCAACACGAGCGCGAAGTAATGTGATATCCTGATTAGAAGATAGAATATTATAACCATCTAGCAAAATCTCACCTTCAGCTTTTTGTTCTGGATAGAGAGAATACATTTTATTAAATGTGCGCAGTAAAGTAGATTTACCACATCCAGAAGGACCAATAAATGCAGTTACCTGATCTTTAGCAATATCCAGATTAATATTTTTTAAAGCATGAAATTTACCATAGTGAAAATGTAAATTACGAACCTGAATTTTACCAGTAAAAGTTGCTGTCATACTTATTTCTCATCTTTTATGATTATCGCTACTGAAAACGAGTAAAAAATTATTTTTTTTCCCTGGATGAGAAAACTACTCGTGTAATTATATTCAATAGCAACACACATAAAGTAATGACAAGGACACCAGCCCACGCTAACCTTTGCCATTCTGTAAATGGACTCATAGCAAATTTAAATATGGTAACTGGTAAATTTGCCAATGGTTGCATCATATCTGTACTCCAAAATTGATTAGATAATGAAGTAAATAACAACGGTGCAGTTTCACCAGCAATACGTGCGATCGCTAATAATATACCAGTAATAATTCCAGAAGTAGATGCTTTTAAGGTAATTGATAAAATTATTTTCCATTTTGGTGTACCTAATGCATAAGCAGCTTCACGTATACTATCTGGCACTAAACATAACATATTTTCCGTCGTACGAACAACAATTGGTATTTGTAATAATGATAAAGCTATTGCACCTGCCCAACCAGAAAAATGATGCATCTTCGATACTACGATACTGTAAACAAATAGTCCAATTACAATGGATGGTGCTGATAATAAAATATCATTAATAAATCTTACTAATTCAGCTAACCAATATTTACGACCATATTCAGCAAGATAAATTCCAACCATTATACCAAGAGGAGTTCCAAATATAGTAGACCAAAAAAGTAATAAACCACTACCTATCAAAGCATTAGCTAATCCCCCTCCACTTGTATTTGGCGGAGGAGTAGATTCAATAAAAAGCGACCAACTTAAACCATCAAAGCCTCGATTAATTGTAGTAATTAGAATCCAAGTTAACCAAAACAAGCCAAAAATCATTGCTAATAACGATAAAAATAATGCAATTTTATTTTTAAACCTGCGCTTTATTTGTAATTTATGACGCGATGAATTCAGTTTAAAAGATGGAGGTATATCAATCGCAGTCATAAACTAACTCCTTTAGTTTTATTTGTTCGTGAAATCATTAATTTCGATAACGATAATATAACAAAAGTAATAACAAATAAAATCAAACCTAATTCCATAAGTGCTGCAACATGCATACCAGATTCTGCTTCAGCAAATTCATTTGCTAATGCTGAAGTAACGCTATTACCAGGCATAAATAATGAAGCACTATCAAGTTTATAAGTATTACCTATGATAAAAGTCACAGCCATAGTTTCACCTAATGCTCTTCCTAATCCAAGCATAATGCTTCCTATGATACCATCTTTCGTAAATGGACATACGATGTACCAGATTACTTCCCAGGTTGTACATCCAATGCCATAAGCTGATTCTTTCATAATTAATGGAGTTTTTTCAAAAATATCATGCATAACCGATGAAATATAAGGAATTATCATAATAGCAAGAATTATTCCTGCAGACAGAATGCTTATTCCAAACGCTGGTCCTGAAAAGAATATTCCTATAATAGGAATATTCGACAGTAGTTTACCAAATGGTTTTTGAAAATATTCCATAAATAAGGGAGAAAAGACAAATAATCCCCACATTCCATATACTATACTCGGAATAGCTGCAAGTAACTCAATTGCAGTACCTAATGGTCGACGTAACCAACTTGGTACTACTTCTGTTAGAAATAAAGCAATTCCAAAACTTACTGGAAGAGCAATAGTAATTGCAATCAACGAAGTCATAAAAGTTCCATAAATAGGAACTAATGCACCGAACTTTTCATTCGGTGCATCCCATACTTTGCTACATAAAAAAGAAAATCCAAACTTTCTAATACTTGGCCAAGATGAAATAATTAAAGAAACGATAATACCGATTAGTAATAATAGTACAATTAATACAGATAATTTTACTATCGTAGCGAAAATCATATCCCCTTTTTTGCTAGGTGATTTAAACGCCGTCTTAATGACATCCATAGAATTCCTAGTGTTAAAAGGATAATTAAACTAAGATTGATTTTTGCCTTCTATAAAATATACAAGGATTTATTTTAATTAACGTTCTAATAATATTCATACTTAAAATAAAACTTTACCGGAAACATTTTTAATATTTATTTTCCAAGCAGCACGAATCTTCTTTGTTACATTCTGTGGTAAAGAAGCATAATCCAAAAGGCTCGCAGCTTTAGAACCATTTCTATAAGCCCAGTCAAAAAATTTTAAGATTTCTCTACCTTTTTCAGCATTGACTTGTTTTTTATAAATTAATATAAATGTAGTAGAAGTAATAGGCCATGCATTATTACCTTTTTTAAATGTTAAGTCCTGAGCGAAAGACTTATTCCAATTAGCACCTTTAGCAGCATTACTAAAGCTAATTTCACTCGGATTAACTGCTTTTCCTTCATAATTAATTAATTTAGTATAAGATAAATGACTTTGCTTAGCATATGCATATTCAACATAACCGATAGAACCTGGTAAGCGTTGAACAAAAGCAGCTACTCCATCGTTACCTTTACCACCTAATCCAGTTGGCCAATTAACTGTATTGCCTTTACCTACTTTATTATGCCATTCTTTATTTACTTTAGAGAGATAACTAGTAAATACAAAAGAAGTTCCAGAACCATCAGCACGACGTACAACATTAATATTAGTATCTGGTAAGATTATACCAGGATTTAATTTAACGATAGCTGAATCATTCCATTTTTTAATTTTACCTAAATATATATCACCAATGGTCTTACCATCCAATATTAATTCACCAGATTTTATATTTTGTATATTAACAACTAGTACCACACCACCAATTACTGTTGGAAACTGAAATAAACCATATTTATTCAAATCTTTATCTTTTAATGGAGCATCAGATGCTCCAAAATCAACAGTTTTGGCAATAATTTGCTTTACACCTCCTGAAGAACCAATACCTTGATAATTGATTTTTGTACCAGTTATTTTTTGATATTCTGCAGCCCACTTAGCATAAATAGGAGCAGGAAATGTTCCTCCTGCTCCAGTTAAATCAGTAGCTGCATAAGCAGATATTACTATGTTTGCTGCTATAACAGCGATAAAAATTCTAGATAAAATATTATATCTCAGTGTCATATTCCCTCCTAAAATATCCATTTCAGGTGTAAAATTATTTAGATAATAAATAAAAATTAGTCTAACATACGATAGTAGAACATATTTATTTAATAAACTATGTTAACTATGTTAGTTATATCTCATATATTAAAATTAAATAAACTAAATTATCTTTATTATTCTACAGTAACTGATTTAGCTAAATTTCGTGGTTGATCAACATCAGTCCCTTTAATCAAAGCTACATGATATGAAAGTAACTGAAGCGGTACAATATAACAAATTGGTGCAATTATGTTTTCAACATAAGGTAATGAAATAATGTTCATTTCACTGCTATTGCTAAAACCTGCATCTTGATCTGTAAAAACATATAGCAATCCTCCACGAATACGAACCTCTTCAATATTGGATTTTAATTTTTCTAATAATTCATTATTTGGCGCTATAATAATAACTGGAATATCAGTATCGATTAATGCTAATGGACCATGTTTTAATTCACCAGCTGCATGAGCTTCGGCATGAATATAAGAAACTTCTTTTAGTTTCAGTGCTCCTTCTATAGCAATTGGATACTGCTCACCTCGTCCAAGGAATAATGTATGTTGTTTATCAGCAAAGCCTTCTGCTAAATTCTCAATGATTTTATCCTGAGCTAAGATTTGTTCAATACGATTGGGAAGAATCTGTAAAGTATGCACAATAACATTTTCAGTTTCCAATAATATATTACCATGAAGACGTCCTAATTTGACAACCAACATTAATAATAATGTTAATTGAGTAGTAAATGCTTTGGTTGAAGCTACACCAATTTCAGTACCAGCTCTAGTGATTAAAACCATGTCAGATTCACGTACTAGAGACGAACCTGAAACATTACAAATAGTTAAAGAACCTATATAACCTAATGTTTTTGAATAACGTAGAGCCGATAAGGTATCTGCTGTTTCACCAGATTGAGATAAAGTAATTATTAAGCTATTTTTACGCACTTTAGGTTTACGATAGCGATATTCAGAGGCTACTTCGACATCACAGGCAATATTAGCCAAGGATTCAAACCAATATTTTGATACCATGCCAGCATTATATGAAGTACCACAAGCAATAATATGAATATGTTCAACTTTACTCAACAATGATTGAGCTGTAACTCCTAATTCACTAAAATCAATTGTACCGTTTTTTAAACGTCCCGTAAGTGTTCTCTTTAGAGCTATAGGTTGTTCATAAATTTCTTTTTGCATATAATGACGATAAATGCCTTTTTCACTAGCATCATATTGAATACTAGACTCAATTTCAGCACGTTTTACTTGTTGGCCATTGCGATTAATAATAACAATATTATGTCGTGACACCTTAGCAATATCACCTTCTTCTAAGTAAATAAATCTTCTAGTCACTGGCAATAACGCTAATTGATCAGATGCAACAAAATTTTCACCAACACCGAGACCTATCACTAATGGACTATTTGAACGAGCTGCTATCAATATAGATGGATCACGGCTATCCATAATTACCATGCTATAAGCACCCTTTAGCTGTGGAAGTATTCTTAATACTACTTCACATAAAGAACCACCCTGCATTTGTTCCCAATGAACTAAATGAACAATTGCTTCACTATCAGTCTTAGAATAAAAATGATAGCCACACTTAATCAGTTTCATACGTAGTAATTCATGATTTTCAATAATACCATTATGAACCATTATAATATGTTCCGATATATGTGGATGAGTATTCAGTTCTGATGGCTCGCCATGTGTTGCCCAACGTGTATGAGCAATACCAGTACCACCAATCATGGATTGCTTTTCTACAGCTTCTGATAATTTATTTACTTTTCCTAAACTACGTAAAAGACTTACATGACCTTGATCATCAACTACAGTTAAACCAGCTGAATCATATCCACGGTATTCGAGACGGCGTAAACCTTCTAATAAAATTTCTGCAACATCTCTTTGAGCAACAGCAGCAATAATTCCGCACATAATCACTTCCTGATTTTATTGGTCAATAATCATTACTATAAGTTAATAATAACTATATTCTATAACTATTTAATTTATTTAAATGCAATAATTTTAATCTAACATCAAACTTAAATAACTATTAATATCTATTTTTTTTTAATGAGCGCTTCCATCCAAGTTTTTGAGTTTGTTTTTTGGAATTATAGACTAAACTTGCATCATTAACATCTTTCATTACTGTGGTACCAGCAGCAATAGTCACACCATTAGTCACTGTTATGGGTGCAATTAACTGAGTATCAGACCCGATAAAAACATCATCTCCAATAATTGTTTTAAATTTATTTATACCATCGTAATTACAGGTAATGGTACCAGCACCAATATTTACGTTAGAACCAATTTCTGCATCTCCAATATAGGAAAGATGTCTGGCTTTAGATCTTTTACCAAATTTTGTGTTCTTCATTTCAACAAAATTACCTATATGTACCATTTTCTCTAAATTAGTATTTGAACGTAAATGTGCAAACGGTCCAACTATACATGCTATTCCTAGATGAGAATCTTCAATTACCGTATAAGGGTTAATTTGACAATTATCAGCAATCATACTATTCTTTATTATGCATCCTGTACCAATTTTAACATGATTACCTAAAGTTACATCTCCTTCAATAATAACATTAATATCAATTTCAACATTATTTCCATGTTTCAAAGTGCCATATAAATTAAAACGACTAGGATCACGTATTAAAACTCCTGCTAATAATAGTTTTTCAGCCTGTTCATGTTGATAAATTTTTTCTAAACTAACTAATTGTAACAAATTATTAACACCATAGATTTCACTAATACGTGATGGTTGAATTGTTTTAATCATCCGACCTTCTAGATAAGCTATATTGATAATATCAGTAATATAAAATTCTTTTTTAGAATTTTTATTATCTATTTGTGATAACCAACGTTTAAGGTCTCCACCATTAGCAATTAAAATACCTGTATTAATTTCTTGAATTTTTATTTGTTCAACTGAAGCATCTTTCTGTTCTTTAATGCTGGTTACAATACCGTTATTACGAATAATTCGTCCATAATCAGTTGGATCTTTAAGTATAGCAGTTAATAAACTAATTCCGTTATTTGGTTTAATTTTACATAAATGCTGTAAGGTTTCCTGAGAAATTAACGGTACATCTCCATATAATATTAAAATATCCTCATTATCAGAAAAATAATAAGCAGCTTGTTGCGTAGCATGTCCCGTCCCAAGTTGCTCTTTTTGTAAAACCCACTTAATTGGATTATTGGCTAACATTGACTTTAGCAAATCGCCGCCATAACCATAAACTAAATAAATTTTCTGTACACATAAGCTTTTAGCAGTATCAATTACATGTTGTATTATTGGTTTGCCTGCCAGAGTATGCAAAACTTTAGGCAGATCGGAGCGAGCTCGTGAACCTCTACCTGCGGCTAAAATTACTACACTCATCGCATTTATAGACATAAGTATCCGAACTTGATTAAACTTAGGAAAACATATTGATATTTAAAATTATCATCTGTTATTTTTATATTAAAAATTAATTTTTGTGTGGTTTTTGTGAAATCAAGAGCTGGTTACATAACTCTTTTGGTTAATTCAATGACACGTAACTTCGCAATAATCTTAGCTAGTTCCGTAGAGGCTTTAACATAATTCACATCTTTGTGGTTATTCTTTATATGTTTTTCTACTTCATGTTTTGTTTCCAACACTAATTTTTCATCAAGATCTTTTCCACGAATTGCAGTATCAGCTAAAATAATTACATTCAATGGTTGTACTTCTAATATACCCCCAGATAAATATATATACTCTTCCTCATCATACTGTGTGACGATATGAACCATACCAGGCTTAATAGCAGTTAATAATGGAGCATGACCCGGAAAAATTCCCAAATTACCTTCGCTTCCTGATACTTCAATTCGATTAACCATACCAGAAAACATTTGTTCCTCAGCGCTAACTACATCCAGATAAAACTTCATAACTATATTAATTTCCATTTTTTATTTTAAATATTATTAAAATGTTTCGCTTTTTCTATAGCTTCTTCTATTGCACCTACCATGTAGAAAGCTTGTTCTGGTAAATGATCAAATTCACCCTCAATAATACCTTTAAAACCACGAATAGTATTTTTTAATGTTACATATTTACCAGAAAAACCAGTAAAAATTTCAGCAACAAAAAAAGGCTGAGATAAAAAACGTTGAACTTTACGTGCCCGCGTTACTAACAATTTATCTTCTTCGGATAATTCATCCATACCTAAAATTGCAATAATATCCTTTAGTTCTTCATAACGTTGTAATAAAGATTTAACTCCATACGCAACATTATAGTGTTCAGGTCCTACAATTAATGGATCTAATTGACGACTAGTAGAATCTAATGGGTCCACGGCAGGATAAATACCTAAAGAAGCAATTTGGCGACTTAACGTTACAGTGGAATCTAAATGAGCAAAAATAGTTGCTGGCGAAGGATCAGTTAGATCATCTGCGGGAACATAAATAGCTTGAACTGAAGTAATTGAACCAGTCTGAGTAGAGGCAATACGTTCTTGTAAAAGCCCCATTTCCTCTGCTAATGTAGGTTGATATCCCACTGCAGATGGCATACGTCCTAACAATGCTGAAACTTCTGTTCCGGCAAGAGTATAACGATAAATATTATCAATGAATAATAAGACATCTCGACCTTCGTCACGAAATTTTTCTGCCATAGTTAAACCAGTTAATGCTACACGTAAACGATTACCAGGTGGTTCATTCATTTGTCCATAAACTAATGCTACTTTATCAATAACCTTAGATGCAATCATTTCATGATAAAAATCATTTCCTTCACGTGTGCGTTCTCCTACACCGGCAAAAACTGAATAACCAGAATGTTCAACTGCAATATTACGTATTAATTCCATCATATTTACAGTTTTACCTACACCAGCTCCACCAAATAAACCTACTTTTCCTCCTTTAGCAAAAGGACACATTAAATCTATAACTTTGATACCAGTTTCCAGTAATTCTTGAGAATTTAATTGTTCTTCATAACTAGGAGGTTGTCTATGAATAGAAGCCCATTCTATTGGATTACCATCTTTTTCTTTCAATGGACCTCTCATATCAATTGGATCACCTAAAACGTTCATGATACGTCCAAGAGTAGCTTTACCAACTGGTACATGAATGGTTTTTTTTAAATCAATCACTTCTAAACCACGCTTCAAACCTTCTGAAGGGCCCATAGCGATAGTACGTACTACACCTCCTCCTAACTGCTGCTGAACTTCTAGTACCAGACGATTATCACCATTCTTAACTTCAAGAGCATTATATATTGGTGGTACTGCGTTCTGAGGAAATTCGACGTCAATTACAGCACCAATAATTTGGATAATCTTTTGGGTTACCATCTTTAATCCTTAACTAATTAACTATCTGATTAAACTACAGATGCGCCCGAAACAATTTCAGTAAGTTCCTGAGTAATGCTAGCCTGACGAGCCTTATTATAGATCAATTGAAGTTCTTTAATAATATTTCCAGCATTATCAGCTGCTGTTTTCATTGCTACCATACGTGCCGCTTGTTCACTGGCTAAATTTTCTATTACACTTTGATACACTTGAGATTCAATATAACGTTGTATTATCATATCTAATAATACTTTAGAATCTGGTTCATATAAATAATCCCAACTTTTCTCTTTTATTTTTTCTTCATTTTCTTGTGATGATGCCAAAGGCAATAATTGAATAATAGTTGGAATTTGACACATTGTATTGCTAAATTTATTACTAGCAATATAGATCTTATCTATACATCCTTCCTCATAATTTTGTAACATTATTTTTACTGGACCAATTAAATCCAGCAATAAAGGATGATCGCTTACACCTGTAACTTGTGCAATAATATTACTACCAATAGAACTAAAAAAAGATAATCCTTTAGAACCAATGATTGCTAAATTATTTTTAACTCCTTGCGATGACCAATTTTTCATTTCCAATAATATTTTTTTGAATAAATTTATATTCAAACTACCACAAAGACCACGATCAGTAGAAATAATTAAATAGCCGATCTTCTTAATATTACGTTTAGTTAGATATAAATGTTTATATTCTAAATTACCTAATGCAAGATGGTTAATCACTTTTTTTATATTATTTGCATACGGACGACCAGCATTCATATATTGCTGAGTTTTTCGCATTTTAGAAGCAGCTACCATTTCCATTGCTTTAGTGATTTTCTGAGTATTTTTCACTGCTAGAATCTTGGTGTTTATCTCTTTTTGTTTACAGATCATTACATTAAAGTATCCTTAACTATTATAATAAATTATCTTAAATTAAGTTTTAATTTTTTACCAGGATAAATTCGTTTTAAATGTCATAAGCAAACTTTTAAGTTGTGATTCAATTTTATTATTGTAGTTACCTGATTGATTAATTTCTGACATGAGTTTAGAATATTCATTATTTGCAAAATCTAATAGTTCAGATTCAAATTTGCTAATTTTTGCTAATTCAATATCACGCAAAAATCCATGTTCTACAGCAAAAAGTAATAAACTTTGTTGAGCAATAGACATTGGAAGATATTGTTTTTGTTTCATTAATTCAGTTACTTTTTGACCATGATTTAATTGGTTGCGTGTTATTTCATCTAAGTCCGAAGCAAATTGAGAGAAAGCAGATAATTCACGATATTGTGCCAAAGCAGTACGAATACCACCTGATAATTTCTTAATTATCAAGGTTTGAGCAGCACCTCCAACACGAGACACTGAAATACCTGGATTAATAGCAGGTCTAATTCCAGCATTAAATAAACTTGACTCTAAAAATATTTGACCATCAGTAATTGAAATTACATTAGTGGGAACGAACGCAGATACATCTCCTGCTTGAGTCTCAATAATAGGCAATGCAGTTAATGAACCGGTTTTATTTTTTACTAGACCTTTAGTAAAATGCTCGACATAGTTAATACTAACTCGTGATGCACGTTCTAACAAACGAGAGTGTAGATAAAAAACGTCTCCTGGAAATGCTTCACGTCCAGGAGGACGACGTAGTAACAAAGAAATTTGACGATACGCAATAGCTTGTTTAGAAAGATCATCATATACAATTAAAGCATCTTCTCCTCTGTCACGAAAATATTCTCCCATTGTACAACCAGTGTAAGGTGCTAAATATTGTAGAGCAGCAGTTTCGGCCGCAGATGCAACAACTACAATTGTATTGGAAAGAGCTCCAAATTCTTCTAATTTGCGTACTACACTAAAAATAGTGGATGATTTTTGACCAATTGCTACATAAATACATTTAATACCTGAATTGCGTTGATTTATGATGGTATCAACTGCAATCGATGTTTTACCAGTTTGGCGATCACCAATTATTAGTTCACGCTGACCTCTACCTATTGGAGTCATCGTATCAATAGATTTATAACCAGTTTGAAGAGGTTGATTGACTGATTGGCGATCAATAACACCTGGAGCAATTACTTCAATTGGTGAAAATCCATCATGATGAATTACTCCTTTCCCATCAATAGGTACACCTAAGGCATTTACCACTCTACCTAGAAGTCCGTTACCTACTGGAACTTCCATAATACGACCTGTACATCTTACTTTCATTCCTTCAATAAGATCAGTGTACGGACCTAATACTACTGCACCAATTGAATCTTGTTCAAGATTCAATGCAATAGCATAACGATTATTTGTTAAAGCAATCATTTCACTCTGCATGACATCGGTCAGACCATGTATATGAATAATACCATCCATTACAGAAATAATATCGCCTTCGTTATATGTTTCACTCATAATATTAAAGTGAGATATACGCTTTTTAATTAATTCACTTATTTCATTATAATTTAACTGCATAAGTTTTAATCTCCTTGAAATCGTAAGGCTTTTGCCAAACTTTCAATGCGACCACGTATGCTTCCATCAATGACTAAGCTATTGGCACGGATAATTAAACCTCCTATAATAGAATTATCAATTCTATAATTTAGTTTTATTCTGCATAATAGATATTTTTCCATAGCTATTTTAATTTTTAATAACTGACTATCCTGTAGTACAATAGCAGAGATTACATCGATTTTAATAATTGATTCATACATATTACGCAATTGGATAAACTGTTTTAATACTGTTGGAAGTAATAATAAACGTCTATTTTCTGCCATAATCTTAATTAGATTTTGAGCGTGTTTATTAAGTTGATCGCTACAAATAGTGTTAAATATATCAGATACAATCTCAGGTGCTAAAGAACTAGAAAGAAATTGTATTATCTTTCTGTGCGAAGATATTTTTGCAGCAAATTCCAACATAGTTTGCCAATGTTCAATGTTTTGATATTCAACCGCTAAATCAAATATCGCTTTAGCATAGGGGCGAGATATAGTAATTATATTAGACATCAGCCCCAATTCTCCTATAGTTTAGATATTAAGTTATTAATAATATCATCATTAGTATCTTTATCGATAGAACGCTCTATGATTTTTTCTGCACCAGCTAGTATTAATGATGACATTCGTGTACGTAATTTTTCATGAGCGTGTAAGTATTCAATATTAATTTTTGCTTGTGCTTGTGCTAAAATACGATTACGTTCAATTTCAGCTTCATTTTTCGCTTGATCTAGAATTTGTATCCTACGTTTATGAGCTTGTTCAATAATTATTTGAGCTTCATTCTTTGCCTGTTTTAACTGATTTGTTGAATTGATTTGCATTAGATCTAAATCTTTCTTTGCACGTTCAATAGAATCTAAATTTTTAATAATTTCCTTCTGTCGTGTTTCAATAGTATTTATAATTGGAGGCCATATGTATTTCATACAGAATACGACAAAAAAGAAAAATGCGATAGTTTGACCAAGAATAGTTGCATTAATGTTCACAACATAACGCCTCTTAATTAATTTATTTTTTTTGTATTAATTTTCATAAAAACACTGAGATCATTTTCAAGATAGATTTAAGCAACAGAAAACATTACATAAAGACCTAATCCAATAGCGATCATCGGTATTGCATCAACTAAACCCATAACAATAAAAAATTGAGTACGCAATAAAGGAATTAACTCTGGTTGACGAGCTGCTCCTTCCAAAAATTTACCTCCTAAAATTCCAATACCAATGGCGGCACCTATTGCTGATAATCCTACCATTACAGCAGCAGTTAGGTACAATAATTCTGTATTTAAATTTTCCATAATAATCTCCTGTTTCTTTTATAAAATTCAATATTAAAATTAATGTTTTTCACATGCCATTGATAAATAAACAATGGTAAGTACCATAAAGATAAAAGCTTGTAATAAAACTATTAAAATATGAAAAATTGCCCAAGGTACATTGAGTATCCATTGAGACCACCAAGGCAATAGACCAGCAATTAAAATAAAAATAAGCTCTCCAGCATACATATTACCAAATAACCTTAAAGCAAGTGAAATTGGTTTAGATAATAAGTTTACAGTTTCAAGTATTAAATTAATAGGAATACAACAAATATGATTAAAAGGATGTAGAGTTAGTTCTTTTAAAAATCCATTTATTCCTTTTATTTTTATATTATAATAAATAATTAAACAAAATACGCTAAAAGCCATAGATAATGTTATATTTATATCTGTAGATGGTACAATACGTAAGGTTGGAATTTTTAGATAATATTTACTAATAAAAGGCAAAAGATCAATAGGTAATAAATCCATAAGATTCATTAAAAAAATCCAAGAAAAAACTGTTAAAGCTAATGGTGCAATTATTTTACTTTTACCATGATATATATCACGAACATTATTATTTACAAAATTAACTACTAGTTCAATAAATGTTTGAAGCTTATTTGGTACACCACTAGTCATATTTTTTGCTACTTTACGAAAAAGTAAAATAAATATAATGCCTAATAGCGCAGAAAAAAATATGGAATCTAAATTTAATGTCCAAAATGTTACTGGTATATTTTGTTCACGTAATATTTCTAAAGTACGTAAATCTAATTGAAGATGTTTTAAATGATGACCTATGTATTCTTGAGGTTTCAATATATCTCCTACAATCATAAGTGTACCTTTGTAATATATATAACCAATAATGTTATTTATATAACACAATATCAAAAATTAAATAATTATTGAATAAATAGAAGATTATTAATACCTGTAATTATTTAAAAAGATTTTTTAACTAAATAGTTAATGTATTACATTACATAATTACGTTGTATTTTATCCTTAGATATTAACTTTTAAAAGTTTTGAAGTATTTCATCTATTTATTTTATAATAATATGATTTATTTAAATTTAAAATTAATGTAATGTAAATTATAAAGATTTAATTGAAGATTTCAATATTTAAATTAAATAGGAATTAAATAAATATGAATATCTTCTGTAAAATTTATTTAATAACAGATGCTAATTTATGACTAAAAATCATATTTTTCAATATGTTTAAAATATAGCTTTAAGTACTTTACTTTATTTGAAAAATTAGTAAATAATTTTTCAAATAAAACACAAAATAAATACCACTTAAACTTTAATAAAATAATTATTATAACAATATATAATTTAAAATTATACATTGTTATTATTTTTTATAGATAAATAATATAAAGAATGAAAGTTTATACATAATACATAATTACTATTTACTATGTGTAAATACATATATTTAATTTATGGATGATTAGCTTTACAATTATTATTTGATTATTATCAAATAATAATTAATTCTTAATGTATAAGATACAAATGTATAAATTTTAAAAATTATATATTTGTATATATAAACTTTTATATATTTTGCTTATATTAATATTATTTAAATAATGTTTTTAAAACTAAGTAACTATATATTTAACTATATAAGATAATTTTACATAAATCATTAGATTGATATTAATCATATTTTTATCAAAATTGAGTTGAATATTTAATTCTACATATAAAGTGATTAACTAGGAATAATATAAAATTTTGTATTTGTAAGAAAAATCTTTGATTTATTTATTAAATCATGCAATTAGATACTAACGATAGTAGGTAGCTCAATTCTTAGTTATTTTTTTCATATAAATTAATAATACTGATATTGCTGCTGGCGTAATTCCAGAAATACGAGAAGCTTGACCAATTGAAGTAGGTTTATAATCATTGAGTTTATTACTTACTTCATTTGATAAACCACTTATTTGACGATAATCAAAATTAAGAGGTAATAAAACATTTTCATTATATCGATGACGTTTAATTTCTTCTTTTTGTCGTAAAATATAACCTTCATATTTTATCTGAATTTCAATCTGTTCAGCAACTTGTTGGTCATTAATTGATGGAGCATACTTTGGAACTGATGTTAATAATTTATAAGTCATTTCTGGACGCAATAATAAATCTTCACCGTTAGTTAATTTGGTTAAAGGAGCACTAATTATTTTATTTAGATACGAAGTATCAGTTGATGTCGGATATATCCATAGATTTCTTAATCGCTGTCTTTCTCTTTCAATTAATTCTAATTTTTGATTATAACGCATCCATCTTAGATTATCTATTATACCCAATTGTCTGCCTATCTTAGTAAGACGTAAATCTGCATTATCTTCACGTAACAGAAGACGATATTCTGCTCGTGAAGTAAACATACGATAAGGTTCTTTAGTTCCTAATGTACATAAATCATCAATTAATACTCCAAGATAAGCTTGATCACGTCGTGGAATCCACGATTCTTTCTCAGATGAATAGCATGCAGCATTGATACCAGCTAATAATCCTTGTGCTGCTGCTTCTTCATAGCCAGTTGTTCCATTAATTTGACCTGCCAAAAATAAACCATGAATATGTTTACTTTCCATAGTTAACTTTAAATCACGTGGATCAAAAAAATCATATTCAATAGCATAACCTACATCAATAATTTTAGCATTTTCTAACCCATTAATTGAACGAATTATTTTTATTTGTATATCAAGGGGCATACTAGTGGAAAGTCCATTTGGATAAATTTTATTACTCGTCAATCCTTCAGGTTCAAGAAAAATTTGATGTGCATTACGGTTAGGAAATCGCACAATTTTATCTTCAATTGATGGGCAATATCTTGGTCCAATACCTTTAATAATCCCATTATATATAGGACTATATTTTAAGTTATTAAAAATAATATCATGTGTATTCTTATTAGTGTAAGTAATCCAACAAGGCATTTGTTTTGGATGCTGAAATTCATTACCCATAAATGAAAATACTGGAATAGGATTATCGCTGTATTGAGGAGTGAGCATGTCAACATTAATCGAACGTGAATCAATACGAGGTGGTGTACCAGTTTTGAGCCGCATTGTACGCAATGGTAATGAACGTAAAAATTTTGCTAACGAATTGTTAGATGGAACATCATGCAAACGTCCACCATCGCAATCATTTAATCCAATATGAATTTTTCCATTCAGGAATGTTCCCACAGTTAGTACAACTGCTTTTGCACGAAATTTTACACCTGATTGTGTAATAACACCGATGATAGTATCATTTTTTATAATTAATTTATCAACTGTTTGTTGAAAAATTATTAGATTAGGTTGCATTGTTAATGCATTTTTTATAATATGTCTATATAATACTCTGTCAGCTTGAGCTCGTGTAGCGCGTACTGCTGCTCCTTTGCTAGAATTTAATATTCTAAACTGAATACCAGCTTTGTCGATAGCAGTTGCCATAAGACCACCTAAGGCATCTATTTCTTTTACTAAATGTCCTTTACCTATACCGCCAATTGCTGGATTACAAGACATTTGACCAAGTGTATTAATGTCTTGAGTAAGTAATAAGGTTTTTTGACCCATACGAGCAGCTACCATAGCTGCTTCTGTTCCAGCATGACCACCACCAATTATTAGGATATCAAAAACATTTGGATAGCACATAATAACCTTAAAAATATTTTAAATAATTGATTAACTGTAACTTAAATAATTTTAATAAATAACTATAATAGATATTAATTATTTTAATAAGTTTATTATCTATCATAATTCTAATGGTTTTTGGTCTTCTTAATTAAAATTTATATATCAAATCATTCTGCATATTAATAATAACTATGCTATGAAATACCTAATCAAATTTTAGTTATGATGTAATAGTTAATTAGATAGGGCATAAAGTATGTTATATAACATATTTGAATTTAAATTAAAATTTTAAAAAATAAATATATATACGCAAGAATGTATTTTGTTCTTAATAAAAATTATAACTGAATTTTTATTAAGAACAAAATACATTCTTTGTTCTTAATAAAAAATTTTTAGAAAATTTTAATGATTACTGTATTTGTTCAATAAAAAAATAAACAGTAAAATCTGCTGCTTATCTAATTATTAGTAAAATTAATAATATTCATTATATAATTTATTTTGCTTAAAGATAAATATTTTTTTTAAAAGAGGTTGACAGAACAGAAAGAAAGAGTAGGATACGGCATCGTAATGATGAAATACTTTATTAAAGTAATATTATTTTTACTGCTCTTTAACAATTTATCAGACAATCTATGTGAACATTCGCAGAAACGACATATATATTTTCAATATATGAAAATTAATTTTCTGTTAAAAACATTGTATAATTTATGATGTAAATTAATTAAGAAAAATAAAACGTCATAAAATCAAATTAATTAAGTTTTAATTGAAGAGTTTGATCATGGCTCAGATTGAACGCTGGCGGCAAGCCTAACACATGCAAGTCGAACGGCAACACAAAAGAGCTTGCTCTTTGGGTGGCGAGTGGCGGACGG
>NZ_SZZX01000011.1:0-22918 GCF_009830015.1 Pantoea sp. Mhis
TTTAATTTTATATTTATAATATATTTAAATTATAAATTAAGTGTAACTTAAATTTAAAAATTATTTTAATAATGATTAAACATTAATTTATTTTTTATATTTTATTAGCATATAAATATATAATAATAAATTATCTAATTTTATGACAAGTATATTTACTAAATTATATATTATAATAATATAATTATTCATTTCAATTTGTATATATTTATTTTATAGTTTTAGTGAAAGTTATATATTGAATAGTACAATAGATTATATAAAGTAAAAAAAATAATATTCAATATTGCTTATTAACAGTAAATATATGTTCGGTATTATTAATAATAATACTAAATAATTTTTAATAAAGATAATAGTTATCATTTAATACTAAATTAAAGTTAATTTAAATTATTAATAATTTTTAAAAATTTAGTTTGTGTATTAAGAAATAAGTATTTTACTTAATATAAATACTTATTAAATTTTATTTTAAGTAAATAAAAACCCGCTGCAGCGGGTTTTTATTTACTTAAGTGTAATTTACTTAGCATATATATATATATATATTTAGCGTTTAGAAAATTGTGGACTACGACGTGCTTTACGTAAACCAACTTTTTTACGTTCAACTTGGCGGGCATCACGTGTTACAAAACCTGCCTTACGTAGTTTAGAACGCATACCTTCATCATATTTTATCAAAGCACGAGTAATTCCATGTCGAATAGCACCAGCTTGACCAGATATACCTCCTCCTTTAACAGTGATATATAGATCAATTTTATTAACTAATTCAACTAGCTCCAATGGTTGACGTACTACCATACATGAAGTTTTACGACCAAAATATTGGTCTAAAGAACGCTGGTTAATTACAATAGCACCATTGCCTGGTTTGATAAAAACACGTGCAGAAGCGCTTTTACGCCGACCTGTACCATAATTTTGAATTTCAACCATTATTATATCCAGATTAAATGTCAAGAAGTTGCGGTTGTTGGGCTGCATGTTTATGCTCTTTTCCTGCATAAACTTTTATTTTACGATATATCTCTCGTCCTAACGGACCTTTTGGTAACATACCTTTAACCGCGATTTCAACTACGCGTTCAGGACAACGTTTGATCATTTCTAAAAATGTTGCCTGTTTAATACCACCAATATAGCCAGTATAACGATAATAAATTTTATTATTCTGCTTATTACCAGTAACAATAACTTTATTAGCATTTAACACTATGATATAATCACCTGTGTCAACATGAGGTGTATATGTGGCCTTATGTTTACCACGTAAACGACGTGCTAATTCAGTTGCTAAGCGACCTAAAGTTTTCCCTGTGGCATCTACAACATACCAATTACGTTTTATATTTGCTGGTTTAGCTACAAAAGTTTGCATTAAATATTACCTAAATGAAATTTATATTAATAATATTTTATATGTTACATTAATGTTTACAGTTACACTAACTAAAGTATTTGAATATTTAAATTATTATTTATATAATCAAGAATCTAGATTAAGAGCATATAAATTTTAAAAATTATAGAAAACTTATTTTAAAATTTTAATTAATTCAGTACATATTTATATATTTAAGGATGATGTGGCAAAGATAAATATTCTTTACTTTGCATCTCTTGTAAACGTGATAAGCAACGTTTATATTCAAAATTTAAGTATTTGCTCTGATAAATTTCAAATAAAGAAGTTTCTGCAGAAACTATTAATTTTACTTTATGATCATAAAGTTCATCAATTAACGTAAGGAAACGTCGTGCTTGACATTCTGTTTTGTGTAACATTATTGGTACATGATACAGCAATACAGTATGAAAACGACGTGATATCTCAATATAGTCATATTGACTGCGGCCTTTACCACATAAAATTAAAAATTCAATAGCAAGAACACCTTGATACATTCCAAGTATTGGTATTTGTCGATGATTAATTTCTAAAATTGAAATACTTTTAGACATTTGACCAGAAAATAAATAATACATTCTTTCCATTGCAAAATTTGTATTTTTATCAATTGGATAATACCATAATTTAACGAAAGTTAACTGACGTAAACGATAATCAATACCTGAATCAAGATGTATTACATCACAGTGTTTGTGAATTTTATTAATAATTGGTATAAAATAAGCACGTTGCTGACTATTGAGATAGAGTGCATCTGGAGATAAATTTGAAGTAGTAATTAATGTAATATTCCTTACAAGTATTGCTTCTATAAATAGACCTAAAATCATTGCATCTGCAATATCAGATACAAAAAATTCATCAAAACAAAAAACATCAATATTTATTTTTAAACGATCTGCAATAATAAGTAATGGATTACTTTTGCCCTGAAGTTGCATTAATTCTTGATGTATATATAACATAAAATGATTAAAATGTAGACGTAATTTACGATTATTAGGAATGGATGAATAAAAAAGATCCATAATCCAAGTTTTTCCAGAACCTACATCTCCCCATATATAAAGACCACGTACTATTTCTTTTTTATTTCTTGATATTTTATCAATATATTTACATAAAAAACCTAATAAACCTTGATTACTATGATTTATATCATCTTGATATTGAATTATTTTTTGCTGAATTATATCTAAATGCATAATTGCTTTTCGTTGTTTATCATCTGGAAAGTATTTACCTTCCAATATTTTTTTATCATAATATGCAAGTGGGGATAATGTTTCCATGATTATCTTAATCTTCATAAATAGATTAAAGTTATATTTTAATAGTCAAAAAAAAGATTTTTCTTATATAAAATTACTAATCAAAAAGTTTTAAGAAACTTATATAATAAGTATATTTAGAATATAATTAGCATTATTTCTTCATTTCATATAGAATTAAATTCTATTATACAATTGTAACTGTGTGTTTGAAATTTACATTAATTAATTTAATTATTATTATAATAAGCAAATTATTAATATACATTATAAATTAAATTAATTAAAACTAGAATTTGTAAAATAATATTTTTAAAATTAATCTTAATGAGTAATTTATTAATATTTATGATCATATAAATGGTTAATACAAATTATATCTAGTAAAATTTAAATAAAACGATACTACATTGAAATATAAAATTACATGTTTAATAATAATTAAAAGATTAATCGTTTTAAAATACATCGTAATTCATTTATTACTTATCATATTATATGGTTAACAACGATCGATTGGAAAAGTAAGCACTTCATGTAGGGAATTTAATCCCAAAGTTAACATTATTAAACGATCTATCCCTAATGCTACTCCGGAACAACTTGGTAAGCCATAAGCAAGTGCATCAAGTAAATTTGTATCAATAGGATATTGAGGTAAACCATGAATAGCGCGATATTTATGATCTTTGTTAAAACGATGATGTTGTTCTAAACTATCAGTAAGTTCATAGAATCCATTAGCTAATTCAACTCCTCTATAATATAATTCAAAACGTTCTGCCACACGATTATCTTGAATGTTTATTGAAGCTAATGCTGCTTGATTGCAAGGAAAATGATAAATAAAAGTAGGTTTATCAATACCAATCTTAGGTTCTACACCCAACATAAATAACAATTGTAATACTGTATCAGTATCTTGTTCTTGTTGAACTAATAATTGATTCTCATTTAAATTGTCTAATGCTTTACATAATTCTATTTTACTAGCAGATAGAGGATCAATTTTTAGATAACGTAAAAATACTTCTTGATAAGAAATTAATTCTGCATTCTCGCAATGTAATATTTCGTGTAATAATTCATTAACTTCATTCATTAATTGGTACATATCGTAACTAGGTCGATACCATTCTAGTATAGTGAATTCTGGATTATGATAACGGCCAATTTCTCCATTACGAAAACTATGACATATTTGATAAATTGAGCCACTACCGGCCGCTAATAAACGTTTCATGTGATATTCAGGACTAGTATTTAACCATAAATCATATTTTTTACCTGACATATCAACAAAATTAGTTTGAAAAGGAACTAGATGAACATCTGTAATACTTGCTTGGCTCATCATAGGTGTATCTACTTCTACTACTCCACGTTGATCTAAAAAAGAACGTATTCTGTTTATAATAGAGGCACGTTTTAATAAGTTTTCCAGAGAGATACTCGGTTTCCAATTGTCTTTTTTATTTATTTTCATTATGTGATTCTATGAAGAATATCTATTTAATAATGTATAAGAAGACTTGAATTATAATATAATTTTCTATTTATCTATAGATATTTAAAAACTAAATCATTTAATTTAAATTTACATTAATTTTTTAAAATTAAAATATACAATTATATTATATTAACAAACAGTGAGTCTTTATAAGAACTATTTGTTAATTATTTATGAACATCTATCAAAGCTATTAAAATTAATCATGATGCTAAATCAATTGATTTTATCAAAATATTGAAATACTTTATAAATTTATTACTTGAATTAATATCAACTTAAACAATCGGTACGAAATTAAATTCGTACCGATTATATTTATTTAGCACTACGCTGAATTGCTCGTCCACCCGCTTCAACATCTTTACCTACACCACGAGTAGTATTACACGCAGAAAGTAATGATAAAAGAATTAATATCGAAAAAAATGACATAATACCTTTTGTTAACATAGCTATATCCTTTTATTACATTGAAATGTACAGCTAAAGCATAGTTGCTATATATATGTAATCATTAAAAATAAAGATATGCATTATGCTATTATTACTTACTTAACGACTAACAACTTCAAATATTTAAAAAATTAAACTTTCATTAGGGTAAAATTTATTGATTTTGTATTTTACAAACATATGTATAAAATACATGTTAACTACCTTAGATAGTTTGAAGTTATTACTTAACACGAGAAATATATTCTCCAGATCTAGTATCTACTTTGACTAGGTCACCAGTTTGTATAAACAATGGTACCTTGATTATAGCACCTGTAGATAAAATAGCTAATTTACTACTTGAAGTAGTACTATCACCCTTTAGCCCTGGTTCTGTGTTAATAATATATGTTTCAATAAAATTTGGTGGCCGAATAGAGATAGGTTTATCATTCCAGAAAGTTACGATGCACTCCACATTAGTTTGAAGCCACTTTTGCGCTTCATGCAAGATTTTTTCTTCCACTTGATATTGCTCATAGGTTTTTGGATGCATAAAATATGAAAAAGCACCATCATTATAGGAATATAATAATGTTATTTCTTTAATATCTGCACCATCAGCAGAATCAGTAGATTTAAAGGTTTTCTCAACACGAGACCCTGTTAATAAACGTCTCATTTTTACACGTACAAATGCCTGACCTTTGCCTGGTTTAACGAATTCACTAGATTCTATACTATAAGGTTCACCTTCAAATATAATCTTTAGACCTGGATGAAAATCATTACTAACATAAACTGTCATAAAGTAATCTCATAAATATTCTGGAAAAAGTAAGAATGATTAAATGCATAACTAAATATAAAACTTTCAAAGAAAATTGGTTGTATCACCTTAATAATAGTGTTACTAATCCTTATGAATTATTAGAACTTTTATCGCTTAATCAGTATAAATCTTTAATTTTAGGAACAAAAGCTAGAATATTGTTTCCATTACGCGTACCACGTAAATTTATTAAACTTATGACTATAGGTAATCCACAAGATCCATTATTACTTCAAGTAATAACTAATTCTCGTGAATTTGATAATATTTTAGGTTACAGTAGTGATCCTCTTAACGAACAAAATAACATAATTCCAGGTTTATTACATAAATATAAAAATCGAGTACTAATGTTAGTTAAAGGTAGCTGTGCTATAAATTGTCGATATTGTTTTCGTCGTCATTTTCCATACCATAATAATCAAGGTAATAAGACTAATTGGCAAATGGCAATTAATTATATCAATATGCACTCAGAATTAGATGAGATTATTTTTTCGGGTGGTGATCCATTAATGGCAAAAGATAGTGAATTATCCTGGTTAATAAATATGTTAGCAAATATTGCTCATATAAAAAGATTAAGAATTCATACACGGTTACCAATAGTTATTCCAGAACGTATTACCAATGATTTATGTCATATATTAGATAATACTAGATTACAAGTATTATTGGTAACTCATATTAACCATATGCAGGAAATTAGTAATGAATTATATCATAGTATGAAAAAATTAAGGAAAATAGGTGTGACTTTACTGAATCAAAGTGTGTTATTACGTAATATTAATGATAATGTACAAACTTTAGCAAATCTTAATAATTCCTTATTTGATATAGGTATTTTACCTTATTATTTACACGTTTTAGATAAAGTACAAGGTACTGCGCATTTCTTTGTTTCAGACGAGGAAGCACGAAAATTGGTAAGACAGCTACTAACAATGTTATCTGGATATCTAATACCAAAACTCACTCGTGAAATAAGCGGAAAACCAAGTAAAATACCATTAGATCTAGAATTAAGTGAATAAACACCTATATTATAAAAATAAAATATTTTTATACTTTGAAAGATTAAAAACGATTAAAATGAATCACCTACTAAAAACCCCCAACTTATTTTAAGTAGGGGGATCTAGAAGATTAAAATATAATCATTTAGAAAAAATTACATCATACCGCCCATACCACCCATACCACCAGCACCACCAGCACCAGCAGCATTTAAGTCAGGTGTATCACCTTTGGGTAAATCAGTTATCATACATTCAGTTGTAATCATTAAACCTGCTACTGAAGCAGCGTATTGTAAAGCAGAACGTGTGACTTTAGTAGGATCTAAAATACCAAAATCAATCATGTTACCATATTCTTCAGTTTGAGCATTATAACCAAAATTACCTTCTCCAGCTTTTACCGTATTAGCTACTACAGAGGGTTCTTCACCTGAATTAGCAACAATTTGACGAAGAGGTGCTTCCATTGCGCGTAGAGCAATACGGATTCCTACGTTTTGATCTTCATTTTGTCCTTGTAACGTAGCAATTTTTTCAGCAACACGTACTAATGCTACACCACCACCGGCAACTACTCCTTCTTCTACGGCTGCACGAGTTGCATTTAGAGCATCTTCAACCCTAGATTTCTTCTCTTTCATTTCAACTTCAGTTGCAGCACCCACTTTTAGCACAGCTACACCGCCTGCTAATTTAGCAACTCTTTCTTGTAGTTTTTCTTTATCATAATCAGAAGTTGCTTCTTCTATTTGCTGACGAATTTGACTGATTCTACCAGATATAGCGCCTACGTTACCTACACCATCGATAATAGTAGTAGTATCTTTATTGATAACCACACGTTTTGCTTGACCTAAATCTTCCAATGTAGCTTTCTCTAATTCTAGTCCTATTTCTTCAGAAATTACGGTACCACCAGTTAGAATAGCAATATCTTGCAACATAGCCTTACGACGATCACCAAAACCAGGAGCTTTTACTGCAGCTACTTTTACAATACCACGCATAGTATTTACAACTAAAGTAGCTAAAGCTTCACCTTCAACATCTTCTGCAATTAATAATAATGGTTTACCTGCTTTAGCAACTGTTTCTAAAACCGGTAATAATTCTCTAATATTAGAAATTTTTTTATCTACCAATAGAATATTTGGATTTTCTAATTCAACAATGCCAGTTTCTTGCTTGTTGATAAAGTAAGGAGAAAGATAACCACGGTCAAATTGCATACCTTCAACTACATCCAATTCATCTTGTAACCCAGTGCCTTCTTCAACCGTAATCACACCTTCTTTACCTACTTTCTCCATTGCTTGCGCTATAAGAGTACCAACACTTTCATCGGCATTAGCAGAAATGGTACCTACTTGGGCAATAGCTTTAGAATCAGAGCAAGGCACAGATAATATTTTGAGCTGTTCAACAGCAGCTACTACAGCCTTATCAATACCTCGCTTCATATCCATTGGATTCATACCCGCAGCTACAGCTTTTAAACCTTCTTTTACAATAGCTTGTGCTAGTACAGTTGCAGTAGTAGTACCATCACCTGCAGCATCGTTTGCTTTAGAGGCAACTTCTTTAACCATCTGTGCACCCATATTCTCGAATTTATCTTCTAATTCGATTTCACGTGCAACGGAAACACCATCTTTAGTAATACTTGGTGCACCAAAAGATTTATCTAAAACTACATTACGGCCTTTTGGTCCTAAAGTAACTTTTACCGCGTCTGCTAGTACATTAACACCACGTAGCATTTTTACTCGTGTGTCATTACCAAATTTTACGTCTTTAGCTGCCATTTGAAATATCCCTTAAATTCTTTCTATTTAATGAATTATGTGCGAATTACTCTTCAACAACCGCTAAAATATCACTTTCAGGCATGATTAATACCTCTTCTTCGTTAATCTTTTCAGTTTTAACGCCATAGCCTTCATTGAAAATTACCACATCACCTATTTTTACATCTAATGGCTTAACATTACCATTTTCTAATATACGGCCATTGCCTACAGCTAATACTTCACCACGTGTTGATTTACCGGCTGCAGACCCAGTTAAAACGATACCGCCAGCAGATTTAGATTCAACTTCTTGACGCTTGACTATAATACGATCGTGCAATGGACGAATTTTCATGTAGTAGCTCTCCTCATATAGAAATTAAATCTTAAAACCTTAATGTTAAAACCGGATAGTGTTCCGGGACCGTGGTGGGAAGATAAGGTCAGTATAAACTTCTTTCAAGGGGTAGAAAATAAAATATTTCATTTTAATGAAATGTTCCTTAATATTTATAATATCTATCTTATTTACAAGATAATTCTTTTAGAATTTTAAATAAAATATCTTAAACGAAAAATTTGTAAGCAATCTTAATATAATTATATTATAAAATATAATTTCTATTTAAATAAATTAAGATTAACAATCATTTGATTTTATAATCAACTATATCAAATCAAAAATTAAATATATTACAAATAATTAAGTTAAATAATTAGATTGTATCTAATTGCAATTTTGTTTGTATTAAAAATAAAATATTAAATATATACTTTTAAAAGTACTTAGATATTAACTTAAATAAATAATATGTACATAACTTGAAAAGTTATAAGTTAATAATAAAATGCATACTAACTATATAAATGATAAAATCATAAAAATTATATTTTTAATAATTATCAAGTTAATATGTATTATATTTATATAATTAATAAATTTATAACAATATGCTAATTAATTTTTACATAACTTGATCATAACTTAGTTTCAGTTTAAATCTTTTTATTATAATTAATTATATATCTTTATATATTTAATTAATTATAAAATACTATATTAAAAATATAAAAGATAATCAATCTTTGTTTACTTTTATAACATTAAAATTAGCTATTAAATAGTTATGTTTAACTAGTTATAAATCTAATAAATTATAATTTCTTTAAACATTGACTAAGGAATCAAAATGATAGGAGTAGAATTTGTTATTGTTTTATTAAGTATTTTAATTGGTGCACGTCTTGGTAGTATTGCGATTGGTTTGTCTAGTGGTTTAGGTGTTTTAATATTAACGTTAATTTTAGGTATTAAACCTGGTATAATTCCTTTTGATGTTATTGAAATTATTATGTCAGTAACCATAGCTATTGCTGTAATGCAAGTTGCAGGAGGAATGGATTATTTAGTAAAATTAGCTGAACACTTACTACGTAAACATCCACGTCATATTACCTTTTTAGCCCCATTAATAAGTTATATAATGACGTTACTATCAGGTACCGGTCATACTATTTTTTCTACGTTACCCATAATTGCTGAAGTAGCAAAAGAGCATAACATTCGTCCATCAAGACCTCTTTCTATTGCTGTAATTGCTTCACAAATTGCTATAACTGCATCTCCAATTTCTGCAGCAGTAGTATTTTTTGCTTCTATTCTAGAACCTTATGGTATTAATTATTTAACATTACTCTGTGTTTCTTTACCTTCCACCATGATTTCAATTTTTCTTGCAGCAATGGTCACTAATTTTCTTGGTAAAGATCTAAAAGATGATCATGTATATCAAGCACAGTTGCTTAAAGGAGAAATATCATCTAGAAAAACAAGAAAAGTTTATGAAGTTAAACCACATGCTGGACTTGCTGTCTTATTATTTTTAATAGGTATTTTTTCGGTAATGTTATATTGTACCTTTACCAGTGAAAATATTGAACTAATTTCCAATCCTATCTTAAGCCGTAATGAAGCTATTACTGTGTTTATGTTTACTGTCGCTACTTTAATTTGTATTTTTTGTAAAATAGATACTAGTTCGATTATAGATGCTAGTACCTTTAAATCTGGTATGAGCGCTTGCGTCTGTATAATGGGAGTTGCTTGGTTAGGAGATACTTTTATTCAAGCACATTTAAATAATTTAAAATTATTTGCAAGTCACATATTACAAAGTTATCCTTGGATGCTTGCACTAATACTTTTTTTCGCATCTACTTTGCTTTATTCACAAGCTGCTACTACAAAGGCTTTAATGCCAGCAGCATTAACATTGGGGCTATCTCCCATAACAGTAGTAGCTTCTTTTTCTGCAGTATCTGCGTTATTTATATTACCTACTTATCCTACACTGTTAGCAGCAGTAGAAATAGATGATACTGGATCGACTAAAATTGGTAATTATATTTTTAATCACTCTTTTATTATCCCTGGTATATTATCGATTATTTTTTCTGTAATATTTGGTTTTTTATTTGCTAATATTATTCTTTAAATATTTAGATTCAATTAAACGCTATATATCTTATATATTAATTTTTATTAAAATGATTGCTAATTTAGTAATAATTTATTATTATAATCATAATCTTATATATTAACTATGAATTTGAATAATCAATTCTATAATAATTATTAAAATTCATATGACGATATGTCTGCTAAAATCAAGCAAATATTTAAATAATTTATCTATAACATTATAGAATTATTAGTAAATTAATTGTTAATAACTAACATATTTACATATACTACATTGATATAGTATCATCAAACTTATTTATAGTGATAATATCGAACAATGTATATACATGAATATATGATTCAATAATATAATAATTTTATTACAAAATATTAATAACAATATCAAATATAAAGATTAACTTCTTACATAAATAAAATTTGTAGATATAAAATATATTGACTAAGACAAATTATTAGAGTTTAATGAATTGATGGTGCCCGGATAGCTCAGTCGGTAGAGCAGGGGACTGAAAATCCCCGTGTCCGTGGTTCAATTCCGCGTCCGGGCACCACATAAAAGTAAGCTTATGCTATTATATATATGATTTTTATTTGTAAATTCATACAATTTATTATGTAGTCAATATACACACTTATGAAGATTTTATTACCATTTCATTAACATAAAATATTACTCTCCATACAACAATGAATTTCAATTATATATTAAAATATAATATATTAGTTAATTATATAGGTATAAAATAATTATTTTAGTTATGATTGTAAGATTTATAATAAATTTATATTCATAATATATATGAACTAAATAAGTTCATATAGAATTTTTATTGATATATATTTAGTTAACATAATTTTTATTAAAAATAAGTCGATAATTGTTAATATTTTATAATATGATTATATGATTTTATTTTTAGTTAATTTATTTATTGTTTCTAGTATAATTTTCTTTTGTTCTTAACAAATGTTCCCTCCTCTTTTGCATATATCAGTAAGTATAAACAAATAAATGCAAAATACCTCGCTAAAATTATATATACATTTAAAACTTAGTAAATTAAATTCACTATAAATAGTTAATCACTACGAACTTTATAATTAAAAATATCTAATTTCAATATATAGTTTCTTATTCATAAGAAATTAATAAATATTTTATTAAATAACTATAGATATATAGCTATTAGCAATAGTTATAAGTAAAGATAGAATATATTAATTTTATTAAGTTTATTCTAAAGAATATCATTCTTTAAACAAATTTCAAATTATACACTTCCTTTTAAAAATTTTATATAAAACAAAAGCAATAAATTTATTTATGATTATTTACTTATATATTTAATATAGTAAATTGTTTGCTTATAATTCAAGTAGTTGAATTAAACTCAAACTTATAAATGAATAATTTGATCTGCTGTTCAAAATTGCAACGCTAAATCTGCATTGTTCAGAAATGTCACTACAGACAGGTAGTACTCTGAAACGGTATAAAAGAGTGCATACAACAGCGGAGTGATTATGTTTAGATCATTTTTCCCTCAACCATTAATTTTCTTTAGCTCAGCATTGGGTTGGAGTTTAATTGCAATTTTTGCTTGGTTTAATTATTTTAATATATTACCAGGATGTGGTTTATTATTGCAGGTTACGATGCAGCAACCTTTACCAGCAACAATAGAACGATTTATAGCTCCAGGTCAGATATGGTTTTATGCTTATTACTGGTTATCAACAACAATTTTTGCATTTATTTGGCGTATGATTGCTAATCATCCCTGGCAAGCTTGGTCTGTGTGGGGATCATCATTAATTATATTCGTTACTTGGTTAAGTGTACAGGTTGGGGTTGATATCAATGCTTGGTATGGTCCTTTTTATGATATGATACAACAGTCTCTAACCAAAGCTGGTTCTATATATTTGAGTCAATTTTATAGTCAAGCTTTAGATTTTTTAGGTATTGCTTTAATTGCTGTAGTAATTGGTGTAATGAATTCTTTTTTTGTTAGTCATTGGGTTTTTCGTTGGCGTACAGCAATGAATAATTATTACATATATAATTGGCAACATCTACGAATAGTAGAAGGAGCAGCACAACGTGTACAAGAAGATACAATGCGCTTTTCTAGCATGTTAGAAGATTGGGGAGTAAGTTTTATTCAAGCTATAATGACACTTGCAGCATTTTTACCAGTTTTAATTGCTTTATCTCATCATGTAACCCAAATTCCTATATTAGGTAATATTCCTTATGCATTAGTATTCGCTGCATTATTATGGGCAATACTTGGAACAATTTTTCTTGTAATGGCTGGAGTAAAATTACCAAGTTTAGAATTTCGTAATCAACGTGTGGAAGCTGCTTATCGTAAAGAATTAATTTATGGTGAAGATATATTTTATCGTGCAACCCCTCCAACTGTACAGGAATTATTTAGTCGAGTGCAAAAAAATTATTTTAGACTTTATTTTCATTATCTTTATTTTAACATGACTCGTATTCTCTATTTACAAATAGATAGTATTTTCGGTTTATTTATGCTATTTCCTTCAATTGTAGCAGGAGTAATTACTCTAGGATTATTAAATCAAATTATTAATGTATTTGATCAAGTACGTTCATCGTTTCAATATTTAATCAATTCATGGTCTACACTAATCACACTAATATCAATATATAAACGTTTACGTAAATTTGAGCAAATATTAGAAAGTATACTAATTGTTCATATTAAAAATATAAAATTTTAATTCGTATTCAGAATACAAATATACTTTCTTAATTTCATATTAATTTTTCTTTAAATTTAATTGTATATCTATTATATGAGTAGATAATTTATATTTATATACAATTTATTCAAATTACTTCAGAATACTAAAGATTCTATTTTATAAATATCATTAGCAATATATAATTCAATATTTATAATATTTATTTTATTTTAAATCTTTAAATAAGATTACTTATAATGAGATATATATTAATAATTCTATCTTAATAATATAAATTAAATATTATAGATTTCAATAAAATTCAATATTTTAAAAGATTACAACTAAATCAGTATTACAAAAATTAAAGATAAACATTTTTAATGCTTATTAAAAAATCTTTTTTATAAAGATATAATATATCCTAATTTATATTAGGATATATTATGTTCTAACAATATTTATATCCTCAGTTACTTTAAATTAAGTTATATATCTTCATTGAAGATAAGTATGTATACTTTAATCGTATTCATTGGGAAGATGAAATCACATATAAAATGATTAATATTACTTATAGTAAAGTAACATATTAGATATTAACTATTTAAAATTTTATTAAAAATAAAATATTTAGATTATTTAATTTATCTTAAAAAGGAATATCATCATCAAAATCCATAGCTATTTCATCTTTTATCAAAGGATTGTGTTGTAATTGTTGTGGTGTATCATCACTGAACTGTTTTTCAATTTTTGTGCTACTACTCCATCCACTACTATTATTAGTATTTATTTGTCCAACTGTGGTTGCATTGCTATTAGTACTATTTTGTTGACGACTTCCCAACATTTGCATAGTACCTCCTACATTAACTACTACTTCAGTAGTATAACGGTCTTGACCACTTTGGTCTTGCCATTTACGAGTGCGTAGTTGTCCTTCAATATATACTTGTGAACCTTTACGTAAATATTCTCCTGCTAGTTCAGCTAACTTTCCAAACAATACAATCCGATGCCATTCAGTAAATTCCTTATTTTCACCAGTTTGTTTATCACGCCAACTTTCTGAAGTAGCTAACGTAATATTAGCTACAGCAGCGCCATTAGGCATATAACGTATTTCAGGATCTTGACCTAAGTTTCCAATAAGAATTACTTTATTAACACCTCTACTAGCCATATGGTTATCTCCTAATATATTAATATATTATAGTTTACCATGTCTTTATGTAAGATAGATAGCTTGATTATAATTTCAGTGTTATTTACATTTCATGTAATAATATATTTAACAAATATTAAATATTGATCCATAATGTTAGATGTATATCTACAATATTATAGTTATATAGCATATAGTTATATTAACTATATATAAAAATTATTTTTAATAATTCTTACCTTTAGGAAGGTAAATGAATAAAATTAAAATTAGAGGTGCTCGTACTCATAATTTAAAAAATATCAATGTGATTATACCTCGTGATAAATTTATTGCAATTACTGGTTTATCTGGATCAGGAAAATCTTCATTAGCATTTGATACATTATATGCAGAAAGTCAACGACGTTATGTCGAATCACTCTCTATTTATACACGTCAATATTTATCTTTAATGGAAAAATCAGATGTTGATTATATTGAAGGTTTAACACCTTCTATTGCTATAAAGCATAAATCAATTTTATATAATCGACGTTCAACAGTTGGAACTATTACTGAACTTTACGATTATTTAAGATTACTTTTTGCTAGACTAGGAGAACCACGTTGTCCAAATCATAATATAGTTCTTTCATCACAAACAATTAGTCAAATGGTTGATCAAATTTTATCTTTAAAAGAAGGATGTCAATTAATGTTACTATCACCTTTAGTTAAAAATCAACAAGGTGAATATAATGAAATACTAAAAAAATTATATATTCAAGGATATATACGCGTTAGGATTGACAATAAAATTTATGAACTTTCTAACCCTCCAAAATTGGAGCTGAAAAAAGAACATACAATTGAAGTGGTAATTGATCGTTTTCAAGTACATCATGATATTTCAACACGTTTAGCTGAATCATTAGAAATAGCACTAAAATTAAGTGCTGGAATTGCTATGGTAATTGACACACAAGATATTAATCCAACAGCACTTTTCTTTTCAATTAATTTTTCTTGTGCTATATGTGGTTATAGTATACCAAAATTAGAACCAAATTTATTTTCATTTAATAATCCAAGTGGTGCTTGTCCTACTTGCAACGGTTTAGGTATACGAGAATACGTTGATTTTTCACATATGATACATAATCCTAACATTTCATTAGCAGATGGAGCTATTTTAGGATGGGATCGTCATAATTTTTATTATTTTCAAATGCTATGTTCCTTAGCACAAAGTCTAAAGTTTGATATTGAAACACCTTTGAATCAACTAAATGATAAAATACGTAATATAATTTTATATGGTTCTGGTCAAGAAAAAATTCCCTTTAAACATATCAATGAGCTTGGAATTGATATGATATCGTATCATTCATTTAAAGGATTATTGCATGAGATAGCACATCTACATGACGCTAAAAATTTTAATGTAATTAGTAATAAATCTATTAAATTTAATAGTAATCATATTTGTACTAGTTGTAATGGTACCCGTTTACGTCAAGAAGCATGTTATATTTTTATAGAGAATACTAATTTACCAGATATTATGAATATGACCATCGAAAAAGCAATGCTTTTTTTTCGCAATCTTAAATTACATAATCAACGTGCTAAAATTGCTCAACAAATGATTAGAGAAATTATTCATCGACTTAAGTTTTTAATCGATGTTGGATTAGATTATATATCAATATCTAGTTCTGCAGAAAATTTATCACGAGGAGAATTACAACGAATAAGATTAGCTAGTCGAATTGGTTCTGGACTAGTAGGTGTTATTTATGTTATTGATGAACCATCTATTGGTTTACATCAACGTGATAATAAGCGTTTAATTACTACTTTAGTACATTTACGTGATTTAGGTAATACTGTAATTGTATTAGAACACGATGAAGACATCATTCGTTCTGCTGATTATATCATTGATATGGGACCAGGTGCAGGAGTAGATGGTGGAAAAATAGTCGCAAAAGGTGATATACATACTATTGTAAGATGTAGTAAATCAATCACTGGACAATATTTAAGTGGTAAAAAGAATATTTCTGTACCACGAATAAGATTAAAACAAAATCCATTTAAAATATTAAAACTTATAGGTGCTCATGGTAATAATCTTAAACATGTTACATTAACTATACCTATTGGCCTTTTTATTTGCATTACTGGAGTATCTGGCTCTGGTAAATCAACACTAATAAATCATACTTTATTACCCATTGCTCAATTTAAATTAAATGGTATTCAAAGGATCAAACCTAAACCATATCTTAATATTACTGGCTTAGAACATTTTGATAATGTAATCAATATTGATCAGAAATCTATTGGTCGTACATCACTTTCTAATCCAGCAACTTACATGGGTATTTTTACTATAATAAGAGAGTTATTTGCTAATGTTTCAGAATCACGTTTAAGAGGTTATAATTCTGGAAGATTCAGTTATAATATACAGGGAGGTCGCTGTGAAGCGTGTAAAGGAAATGGTTTAATTAAAGTTGAAATGCATTTTTTATCAAATATGTATGTAAAATGTGAAAATTGTAATGGTAAACGTTATAATCGTGAAACTTTAGAAATTAAATATAAAAATAAAAATATATATGAAGTATTAGAAATGACGGTCAAAAATGCTCATATTTTTTTTAAATCAATACCAACATTATCAAAAAAATTGTTAACATTGATAAATGTTGGTTTGTCATATATTACTCTAGGCCATTCTACTGCTCTGTGTTCTACAGGTGAGGCGCAGCGCTTAAAATTAGCACGTGAACTAACTAAAAAAAATACTAATCAAACACTTTATATTCTCGACGAACCTACTACTGGATTGCATTTTGCCGATATCAAGCAATTAGTAAAGATAATATATCAATTACGCCATCAAGGTAACACTATTATAGTTGTTGAACATAATCTTAATTTAATTAAAACAGCTGATTGGATTATTGACCTAGGTCCAGAAGGAGGTGCTAAAGGTGGTGAAATTTTAATTGCAGGGACTCCAGAAAATGTATCCGAATGTAAAAACTCATATACTGCATCTTTTCTTAAACCAATATTAAAAAATTAATATCCGATTAAACTAATTTTATACTCATCACTAAGTGTCATATTTTAATAGAAATAAATAGTAAACATTACTGATTTATTCAAATTTGATTAAAATCATATTATTTATGCTAATAATATGATTATTTTATACTTCTTAAATACAAGCAGATATACTTATATATAAATGCTTAAGATAATATTAGGTTTTATAAACTATATAAAAATAAATAATTAAACAATATACCTTTCTGGGCGATGATTTATGACTATAATAACATTTAGAACAATTGCTCCTACTATAGAAGAAATTAACATAGGAATGGTAACTACAAATAATGACGCTAATACTACACAACTATCTACAATCATTTGTAATTTTCCAGCACGTAAACCAATATTATCCTGTAGATAAAGTGCCAATATATTAACACCACCAAGACATGCTTTATGTCTAAATAATACAATAAATCCCATTCCCATAATTATGTTACCAAATATTGTTGCGTAAAATGGATTGATTACAGAAAAATGTGCAAACAGCGGATGTATATAAGTGAATATTGAAACTAGTGCTACAGCAATACAAGTTTTTAGAGTGAATTCCCATCCCATATGACCTATTGCTAAAAAATAAAATGGTATATTAATAAAAAAAAATATACTACCAAATGATAACGAAGTTGCATAACTAATTAAAAAAGCAATTCCTGCTGAACTACCAGTCAATGTACCAGCTTGTTTTAACATTAACACGCCAAATGATATCACTAATGTGCCAAATAAAATTGCTAATACATCTTCAATATATGAATGTGATGTTTTAGAAAATTTAATATTTTTATCCATACATTAATCTCAGTGCAAAAGCGATAGTTTAATTATAAAATTCACTACACAATGTGCCATGAAGATGTTAATAATATTGATTATCTTTAATAAAGATATAGCAATCTAATTTATTTATATTTGATATAAGCTATCAAATATAAATCTTGATTTATACTAGCGATAATGAGATTGTATCGTATGTTCCTATTAAGAAGTTTTAACCCAGTTAATTAATTTATAAATTAATTAATAATTAACTAAAAATAAAATTGTTTTGTTAAAACATACTAAATCAATTTATCTTTAATTAAAATGGTTCTCATATTTAAATGAAATTTATGGGCCTATCAATAAATAATACATAAGTATTCTATTTACTTAGAAAGTGATCATAAACTAAATAATGAAAAATGTTAATATCAAAAATATTATTTTATATAAATTTATTATAATTAGGATGATTTCAATATTGATGTGTTAACTTTGATTTACCGTAAATTAATGATAATTACTCATAATCATATTTAGTATTAGTATAATTATCGAAACGGGACCACTGACCATTAAAGGTTAATCGTACTGTACCTATTGGACCATTACGTTGTTTACCAATGATAATTTCAGCAATTCCTTTTAAATCACTATTCTCATGATACACTTCATCACGATATATAAAAATAATTAAATCTGCATCCTGTTCAATTGAACCAGATTCACGTAAATCTGAATTAATTGGACGTTTATCCGAACGTTGTTCTAATGAACGATTAAGTTGTGAAAGTGCCACTATCGGCACATTTAATTCTTTAGCTAACGCTTTAAGAGAACGTGAAATTTCCGCTATTTCTAAAGTACGATTATCCGATAATGTTGGTACACGCATTAATTGCAAATAATCGATCATAATAAGACTTAAACCGCCATTTTCACGAAAGATGCGCCGTGCACGTGATCGAACTTCATTAGGGGTTAAAGATGAAGCATCATCAATGTACATATTCTTTTTTTCAAGTAGAATACTCATTGTAGAAGAAATGCGTGCCCAATCTTCATTTGCTAACTTGCCTGTTCGAATACGTGTTTGATCAACACGTGATAGAGAAGCTAACATACGCATCATTAAATATTCACTAGGCATCTCAAGACTAAAAATTAACACTGGTTTATTACTCAACATTGCAGCATTTTCGCATAAATTCATAGCAAAAGTAGTCTTACCCATTGATGGACGAGATGCAATAATAATTAAATCTGATCTTTGTAAACCTGAAGTTTTTTTATTTAAATCATGATAACCAGTATCAATACCGGTCACACCATTGTTTGAAGATGATACTAATGATTCAATACGGGATATTGTAGATTCAAGAACCTTTTCGATATTCTTAGGACCTTCATCTTTATTTGAACGTTGCTCAGCAATTTTAAAAACATTAGATTCGGCAAAATCAAGCAATTCTTCACTACTACGGCCTTGCGGATCATAACCAGCATTGGCAATCTTATTTGCTACTGAAATTATCTCCCGTACTATTGCTCGTTCCCTTACAATATTTGCATAAGCACTAATGTTTGCAGTACTAGGTGTATTTTTAGTTAATTCTGCTAAATAAGCAAATCCTCCTGCTTGTTCCAGTTCACCGCGAATTTCTAAAGATTCAGAAAGAGTAATTAAATCAATAGGTTGACCTAATTCAAGTAATCTTTGCATTTCGCTAAATATCATACGATGTGAATAATTAAAAAAATCATTTGCTACTACATATTCACAGACATTATCCCAGCGCTCATTATCTAACATTAAACCACCGAGAACTGATTGTTCTGCTTCAATAGAATGCGGTGGCATTTTTATGGCTTCCAGCTGACAATCGCAAGTTCTGTCTAATTTATTGGTGGATTTGTTTCCTGCCATAGTAAATGCATTACCGATCATAAAAAGAACGAACAAGTATAGTGTCTTAAAACAAACAATCATAGAAACAAAATAAAAAACATTTATTTAACTTAATTAATTAATTAAATCATTCTATGTTATATCAGTAAACTTGATTAAACAAATTTATTATTTATTGAAAGTTAACAATTAATGTTATAGGATAAATAATTTTTAGATTTAAATAGTTTTTATTAATTTCATCTATATATAGGGATTAAAATAAGAAACGCAATATAAAAATTAGTTATCTTATAATGTTATAAATTGTAATTTATTTATGAAGTTAATTTTATAATTATTTTATTAATATTATTCAAATTTAGATAATGCTAATTTTTATTTAAATTAATCTTTAAAAGATATGTTAATTTTAAATAAAGATTTATTTTATTTAGTTTAATATCAATCAAAAATTAACTTATATTCCAATATATTAATGAATAATATTTATTTTTATATGTAAATCTATTTCATATTATGAATTAATATAATAGTGCATTTTTTAATAAAAAATCTTATTTAATAAATAGTTAAAACTTTAACATGTATATTTAACATTTGATTTTATCAAAATAATAGTACTATTTTAAAGTATAATTATACTTTAGATATCTATTGATTAATAATATTTTTTAGATCAGAAAAAACGCTTAATTAAAGATTATTAAATTAATCACAAATCCATTACTCGATAACTTTTTATAATCCAAATAGTTATTTCAATACTACCCAATTTACTGTTTTTGATACATGAAATTTATCTTCCTCATTTATAAAATCTATGATTTAAATAACGAAACGAATTACTTTTCTAAATATTTATTATGTAAATTCAAATGTGGAGAGCATATAATATCCCAAACTTGGTTTTTTTAACTTTTATCCATATAAAATTCATAGTTCTTATAGTTCTACTTGCACTAACCATTCAATATATATCTTAAATATCAAATAGTTCACGAATCATCCAAATTTAAATACGTAATTTTTACATATGTCTTTACTTATCATGATATCATCTAAAGAATGTAATTGAATTTTTATTTTTCTAAGTTCTTTTATATATTTATTTTAAATTACTGTTATATTTGAAGATATAATCTTAACATATATAAAGTTAACGTATAAACTAACTCCACTTATATAGCTTTAATATATTTCTATATAACTGTTGCATTAATTATTATAATGTGCACTGTAAATTTTCTTTTTTAACAGATATTAAGAATAAGTGATATTTAGAAATTAATTTAATTGTAAATATATAATTATATTAATTTTGTATATCTTTCTAGTTAAACAAGATTACCATTATTCATATCAATTACATAACGACGAGATGTTCTTCATTGTTGTGATTAAGTATATTCTAATAATAAAATAGGTATACTGCTGTTCATTTCATTATATAATATAAATTATATGATTAAACTTATAATGCAGATAGATAATGATATTAAATTTCTTTTAATATTAAAACAATAAACAATTTTAGATAAAAATCTAATCTTATATTTTATATTAATTCTACGATTTATAGAGATTCTATTTATATTTATTTAACTATGAATATATATATTTATATATATGTTTATAATTGAATATTTAAATAATGAAATTATTGATATATAATTTCATTATTTAAATATGATAGAACTATATAGTTGTTAATTAATAAAATTATTTTAAATTCATTAATTTTTTTTAAAAAATTAATTTAATTATTAATACTATTAATTATAAATATTTGCTCTTACATAAAGAGATATCAATGTATTATATAATAATTTAATTATACATAATACATTAATTCAATATGTTAGATATTATTACAAATATTATAAAATACGAAAATTATAAAATATATATATTATATAATATAATAATATCAGTATAAGTTAAGTTATTAGTAGTATAATAATCTATTCATACAGTATTATTAAAAAATATAACACAATTTTCAGCTTGTGAATGTAGTATTACTGGTGGTAAAGAAGGAGAGGCTTGTGATATAGTAACAGGACAGTGTAAATGTAAGGAAAAATTTACGGGCAGATCATGTGACAGGTGTGAGGTATGTTAATTTATATTTTTTTTCGGTATTTTTTGTTAGTTGGTTTTTTATTTATAACTGGCATAATTAATACAATTCATTTAATAATCACTGTACATAGAAACTTATCAGATTGAGGAATAAAGGAATCCAAAAAAATGTCCTGGGTGAGCTAATATAAATATATTTCAGAATACATCTCATAGTGTTTGGTATGAAGGAATAAAAAGCTCTACTCAGGGCAAGGCTTCTCTTTGTTTAATTTTAGAGCAGATGGTTGTCCCATTTGACGTTATCCTAGCACATTCCGTCTTTGGTACTGATTATGTTTGAGGGCTGGTTTCCCTCAACATATCATCTGCAAGATATAGAAGAGTG
>NZ_SZZX01000017.1:0-1089 GCF_009830015.1 Pantoea sp. Mhis
ATTTAAATCCGATCTTAAATCTAAAAGATAATAACACTGATATGTTATCTAATCAAAATAGATTAGCAGAAGATTTACGTTTATTATATGTAGCATTAACACGTTCAATTTATCACTGTAACATAGGACTTTCACCAATTTTTTATGGTAATCGCAAAAAACATGGGACAACTGATCTTCATCATAGTGCTATTGGTTATTTATTACAATGTGGTAAGCAAATGAATAATCAAGAATTAATCCAATTATTAAAACAAATAGAAAATGAAACAGTTGATATAATTTTAAGTCAGAAACTAAGTATTAATGAACATTGGCAACAAAAAAATACAAATAAAAATGTACTAGGTGTACGTAAGATAACGCGAAAGTTAATTGATTCTTGGAAAATTACTAGTTATACTGATTTACTAAACTATCACAGTAATGATAAGATAATAGATATTAGCAGCAGTCCACAACTTAATGTAGATTCATTATTATCCAATAATATAGACCATTCTAAATCATTAATGCCACACAATTTCCCATGCGGCGTAAGAAGTGGTGCTTTTTTACATAGCTTATTTAAATCAATTGATTCAATGCGATCTTCTTCTATAGATAAAATCATTCATCATCTAAAACAATATAGTTATCCTGTATATTGGAAAACAATGCTTAGTAATTGGATCACTCGTATTCTTAATACTCCATTAAATAATCATGGTATTACTTTATCTAGAATACCACAATCCGATCGATTAATAGAGATACCTTTTATTTTACCAATTAATAAATTATTGAAGACACAAGAACTTAATATAATCATGCAAAACAATGATTCATTATCTTACGTTTCTCCTCCCCTTAATCATATTGAATTGCAAGGTATGTTTAAAGGGGTTATTGATTTGGTATTTAGATGGCAAAATAAATACTATTTATTGGACTATAAATCCAATAAATTAGGTGATAATTATGCATCTTATAAACAACAAATAATATTAAAAACAATGATTAAACATCGTTATGATCTACAATATCAATTGTATACATTAGCACTTCATCGTTATTTAATTCATCGCTTAAATGATTATCAATATGAAA